>CAYLRH010000144.1:0-4487 GCA_964385905.1 uncultured Alistipes sp. | reverse complement strand
GGTGATACCCTTCTCGCGTTCGAGGTCCATATCGTCCAGCACCTGCGACTGCATTTCACGCTGATTAAGCGTATTTGTCTTCTCCAACAAGCGGTCGGCCAAGGTCGATTTACCGTGGTCGATATGGGCTATAATACAAAAATTACGAATTTTTTTCATCTCTATTTAATCGTGTAAGTGCGCAAATATACGCAAATTCGGGCGCATGAGCAAAATTATTGTATCTTTGCAGCGTTTAAAAACTCAAAAACGATGAATTCTATTACAAAATATGCCCGTTTGGTGAAGTTTTCGCACACCATTTTCGCCATGCCCTTTGCGTTGATGTCGTTCGTTTATGCCGTAACGCAGACCGATGTAGCATCGGCAGAGAGTAATCCATGGTGGTGGGTGACGCTACTCATGCAAGTGGTTTTATGTATGGTCTTTGCCCGCAACGTGGCGATGGGCTTCAACCGCTGGGCCGACCGCGAGATTGATGCTCGCAACCCCCGCACAGCAACGCGCGAAATCCCCGCAGGTGAAATCTCGCCAAAGGCTGCCATGTGGTTTGTGGCAGTGAATGCCATTTTGTTTATAATCACAGCAGCAACCATCAACTCGCTCACGGCGTGGCTCTCGCCCGTAGCTTTGGCTGTGGTGATGTTTTACAGCTACTGCAAGCGTTTCACATCGTTGGCACACATGGTTTTAGGCCTTTCACTCGGCATAGCGCCCGTAGGAGCATATATTGCCGTCACGGGTGAGTTCGCGTTGGTACCCTGCATCCTCTCGCTGTTGGTTATTACGTGGTGTGGCAGCTTCGATATTATCTATGCCTTGCAGGATAAGAAGTTCGACCGCGCCAATGGCCTATACTCGATTCCCGCCAAGTTTTCGGTGCGCACATCGCTCTATATCAGCATTGCCCTGCACGTGGTTACCATCGCCTGCCTTGCGTGGTTTGTGGCCCTGCTTCCGCAGAGTTGGTGGATATGGGTGGGAGCGACTATTTTTACGGCAATAATCATCGCCGAACACATCATCGTAACGCCCACTCGTCAGTGCAATATTCCCATTGCTTTCGGTACATTGAACGGCCTTGCAAGCCTATCGCTGGCAACGTTTGTAATCATCGGATTATTAACAGCATAGCGCGACATCATGTGGCTAATTCTCGCTTTCGTTTCGGCCGCCCTATTGGGCCTATACGATGTTGCTAAAAAGCAGGCCTTAAAGGGCAACGCAGTGCCCGTGGTACTGCTTCTCAATACGCTCTTCTCGTCGCTGCTTTTTCTGCCCGTAATCATCTCAAGTGAGTTCGATTTGAGTTGGTTTGGCAGCACTATTTTCGACGTGGAGCCACAGCCCCTGCGTTCTCATCTGCTCATTATTTTGAAGTCGGCCATTGTCCTCTCTTCGTGGATTTTCGGTTACTTTGGCATAAAACATCTGCCGATAACACTCGTTGGTCCGATAAACGCCACACGCCCCGTCATTGTGCTTGTGGGTGCTATGCTCCTCTTTGGCGAGCGACTAAATGCCATGCAATGGATAGGCGTGTTGTTGGCCTTGGTATCAATATTTATGTTGAGCCAGGCGGGCAAGAAAGAGGGCATCGATTTCACCCATAATCGTTGGATATTGTGTGTAGCCGCAGCAGCTCTGTTTGGTGCCGCAAGTGGTCTTTACGACCGCTATATCATGCAGGAGTTAGAGCCTCTTTTCGTTCAAAGCTGGTATAACATCTATCAATTATCGATGATGGCTATCGCCGTGACCGCCATCCGCTTATTCCAACCATCACGCACGCCGTTCCACTGGTCGTGGGCCATTCCGCTTATATCATTATTCCTCTCGGCAGCCGACTTAGCCTATTTCGTGGCTCTGTCAAACGAGGAGGCCATGATTTCCGTTGTGTCGATGATACGCCGAGGCTCGGTTGTGGTGTCATTTGCATGCGGAGCAATGCTTTTTCATGAGAAAAACCTGCGTTCCAAGGCCATTGATTTGGCATTCATCCTTGTCGGAATGCTCTTTTTGTGGTTGGGTAGCCGATAATTAAGAATTAATTATTACCTTTGTGGGTTAGATAGGAAAATAAATAAAAAACATATATTATGGAAATTTCTTTTAATTGGTTAAAGAAGTATATCGACATCGACCTTACGGCCGAGCAGGTAGCAGCCATTCTCACCGACATAGGTCTTGAGGTTGAGGATTTTCGTAAGATTGAGACCATTCGTGGCGGTTTGCGGGGAGTGGTTGTAGGCCACGTTGTAGAGTGTGAGGACCACCCCGACTCAGACCACCTTCACGTAACGAAGGTTGACGTCGGCACGGGCGAGAATCTCAATATCGTATGTGGCGCACCCAACTGCCGCAAGGGCCTCAAGGTGTTGTGTGCAACGGTAGGCTCTGTTCTCTACCCTAATGGAGGAGATGAGGAGTTCAAGATTAAGCGTAGCAAGATTCGTGGCGTTGAGTCGCTCGGTATGTTGTGCGCTGAGGATGAACTGGGCATTGGTGCTTCGCACGATGGCATTATGGAGCTTCCCGAGGATGCCGTTGTGGGTATGCCCGCACGCGAGTTCCTCAACATCAAGGATGACTATCTCATCGGCATTGGTCTTACCCCCAACCGCGTAGATGCAGCATCACACATCGGTGTAGCACGCGACTTGGCGGCTTACTTGCGTTCACAGGGTAAGGATGTAAAGGTGCAGTTGCCTTCGGTAGAGGATTTCGCGATAGATAACCACGATTTGGAGATTGAAGTTGTTGTAGAGAACCACGACGCAGCACCCCGCTATGCAGGTCTTACCATCACCGATTGTAAGATTGCTCCCTCACCTGAGTGGATGCAGAACGAGTTGCGTGCCGCAGGTATCAACCCCAAGAATAACCTTGTAGATATTACCAACTATATCCTCTTTGAGTTGGGACAGCCCCTGCACGCCTTCGACGCCGACAAGATTGAGGGCAAGAAGGTTGTTGTAAAGAACTGCGCCGAGGGCACTCCTTTCGTTACGTTGGATGGCGTTGAGCGTAAGCTCTCTGCTGAGGATTTGATGATTTGCTCTGCCGAGCGTCCTATGTGTATCGGAGGTGTATATGGTGGTTTGGACTCTGGTGTAAGCGATACAACAGTAAATATCTTCCTTGAGAGTGCATATTTCAACCCCGTATCTATCCGTCGTTCAGCTAAGCGTCACGGCCTTTCGACTGACGCTTCATTCCGCTTCGAGCGTGGTATCGACCCCAATATTCAGGTTTATGCCCTGAAGCGCGCTGCAATGTTGTTCAAGGAGCTGGCTGGAGGTAAGATTTCAAGCGAGATTATCGACCTCAACCCCACTCCTGCCGAGGATTTCGTATTCGAACTCTCATTGGATAGAGTGAACTCACTTATCGGCAAGGAGATTCCCGAAGATACTGTACGTACTATCTTGGACGCGCTGGAGGTGAAGATTACAAAGGAGGAGGGCCGTGTATTGACCGTTGCTGTTCCCCCTTACCGCGTAGATGTTCAGCGCGAGGCTGACCTCGTGGAGGATATCTTGCGTATCTACGGCTACAACAACGTAGAGATTCCGCAGGCCGTACACTCTACCCTGTCATACGCTCCACGTCCCGATAAGAATAAGCTCATCAACATCGCAGCAGACCACTTGGCGGCTACGGGTTATACAGAGATTATGTCTAACTCTCTCACCAAGGCGGCATATTACGAGGGCCTTACATCGTACAAGGCCGAGAACTGCGTGAAGATTATGAATCCGCTGAGCGCCGACCTCAACGTTATGCGTCAGACCTTGTTGTTCAACGCTCTGGAGGCCGTAGAGTTGAATATCAACCACCGCAACGCCGATTTGAAACTCTTTGAGTTGGGTAACTGTTACTTCTTCCACCCCGAGGTAGAGGCTGGCGAGAATCCTTTGGCACGTTACAGCGAGTCATACCGCATTGCAATCGCCGTTACGGGACAGGATGCTACTCCATCGTGGAATGTAAAGAGCGCAAAGGCTTCGTTCTATACATTGCGTGCTACGGTTGAGAAGATGTTGCGCCGCTTTGGAATTGACATTTATACTTTGCGTAGCGAGTCATCACAGAGCGATCTCTACTCAGACGGCATCATCTACACTCAGGGTCCCCGCACCGTTGTGGAGATGGGTATCGTAGCACCCGAGATTTTGCGCAAGTTCGACGTTAAGCAGCCCGTATATTTCGCGGAGATTGACTTCGACCTTATCGTTCGTGCAGCCAAGAAGCAGAAGATTACAGTAGAGGAGCTCTCGAAGTTCCCCGAGGTGAAGCGCGACTTGGCTCTGTTGGTTGATAAGGGTGTAACATTCTCAGAGTTACGTAACATCGCATTCGCAACAGAAAAGAAACTCCTGAAGCGCGTAACATTGTTCGACGTATATGAGGGCGACAAGCTCCCCGCAGGCAAGAAGTCATACGCCTTAGGCTTCACACTTGAGGATAAGAACCAGACCCTTAAC
>CAYLRH010000143.1:0-4490 GCA_964385905.1 uncultured Alistipes sp. | reverse complement strand
ACCAGCAACAGGGCTATCGTGCACATCCACCATGTTACACCGACATCGCTCTTTATTACATTGTTATCGACCCACAACTTTGCAATGGGAACGGCGGCGATAAAGCAGGCGATAATTATGAGTAAATATTGGCGGTTAAACATCCAAATCACGCCGAGATTTGTTGCGCCGAACACTTTGCGGATGGCAATCTCGCGGCGGCGGAACTGCATCTCAAACATAACAATTCCCGCAACACCCATCAACGATATGGCGATAGTGATAAGTGACAGCGTGGTAGCAAATATCGCCATAACTCGCTGGTAACTATCCCAAGTAGCTATCGCACTCTCTATCGATTTAACCTTCACCTCGACAACATCGGGATTTATCCTCTGCATTATATCGTTTATCTCCTTCTCCGCATCGGCTACACTTATTCCCGGCACACATTTTACCAAAAACTGAGGAATATTTCTATTACCCGTAGCATATAGTGCAATATGGGGTGTTGGCTTGTCGGAGCGTAGCTCCACATCATCAATTATGCCGACTATAACACCACTATGGCGAAATACATCTTTAAGCACATCGCCTATATTCAGACTATACTCGCGTTGCATGCTACGGCTGATAATCCATTCGCCTCGACCTGCAAGAGTAGCCTCCGAGAAGTTGCGGCCTTCGGCAATGGGCACACCAACGAAGTCGAGAAAATTATAGTAAACAGGACCGCCATCTACATCCACAGACTCATCACTACCCTCAAATTCAAACCTTGTAAATCCCCACAACAAATCATCGTCTGCGAAGGTTACATCCGTAAATCGAGGATTGCGTTGCAGTTCTTCAAGTAATATGTAAAACCTCTCTCTTTTCACATTTTCACCAACCCTACCAATCCAAGCGTTGTCGAGACTGAATGTAATAGTATTCTCTACGGGAACTTTATACTTAAATGTGTTTATCTTTATATAATCTACCCACGACGATACGGTGAATATTATCAGCGTGAGAGATATAACAAATTGCACACCTATCAATGCAACACGCAGACGGCGCCCCTTGCGCGAACCAGCAAATCCACCCTTCACACCCAATGCAGGGTTAAATGAGGTTACATACCACGCAGGATAGAGAGAGGAGATGATGGCTATAAATACGGTAAAAGCCGCTATCCACCCTATCGTTTGGAGGTTATCCGACAACGCAAGCGAACACGATAGATACTGCTTAAAGATTGGCAACTCCTGCACGGCAATCATCAGATACAACGCCAAGCCGAACGAAAGCAGGCTCATCGCCACCGACTCGAAGAGCATATTGCGGCGCAACTGTGCCCTGGTAGCACCAAACACTTTGCTGATATTCACAGCTCGCAGGCGTATGGGAATCATCGCTATAAAGAAGTTGAAGTAGTTGATAAAGGCAATGGATATAATCAGCATAGCCAAAACAATCAGAATTTGCGTCATCAAAGGCTTTTGTCCTTCGTTTCCATTTTTGAGCATTATATTTTTGTAGTACATATCACGTAAGGAGGTGAGATCCATCTGTGTACTTTGGAAGTATTCCTGATTGTTGGCGATAATACTATTCGGACTCTCTTCGAGCCACTTGTGATAATCATCGTTCCACATCTGGTTAAATTTCTCAGGTGTAGAGTTTTCGTAGAGTTTGACAACATATAACAATGTAGGGCCTTGCGATGTGGGATATACCTTATTGGGGTTATCGACATACTTTCTCACAACCTTCACATCCCGCATCATTGTATTAGTAGCAAAATCCTTATATATACCCACAATATTATGTGGCGTAACGGGTTTCGAGCGCTTGTGTACATTCCATTCATCGTCAAAAACAACATCGCCCAAACCTACGCCCATCAGCTCGGCCGCCGATTGCGAGATAATAATATTTCCTGGATTGTCAATCTGCGTCAAATCACCCTCAACAAGCTTGAAGTCCATAATATCGAGCGTCGGCAGAGTAATATCTGCTATCGTCAGCGGGAATTTATCGTAATCATACTCATCTCTTTTCACCCACACACCGCCTGGTCATATTGTTTCGTTGCAATATACCCGCCATCTCGACATCGGGACACTGGGAAATAATTCGCTCGGTAGTTAGTTGCTCCGAGCCGAGCGTTGTCATACGATTTTTGTCCATTTGGCGAGATTCAGCCGTAACATATACCCGCTCGCTATCCTTAATCGAGTGGTTGAAGGTAACATCATAGCGCACCTGCGCCATAATTACATAAAAAGCCAAAAATGCGGCCGTAAGGCCTACAACATTTAATACCGATGCCGTCTTGTAACGCTTGAGCGTTGTCACGAAATTTCTAAATGCGATTTTCATATCTTTATGTTTTTTATTTATTCACTCTTCACCACCTCGGCGGGATTTTCGTTGGCGGCATGCCAGCTGCGCAGGGTTACAAGGCCGATGGTAATACCCATCACAATCACAAATGCCACTATAAACACCCACCAGTAAATCGGGATGCGGCTGGCGAACTGCTGCAACCATCTGTTCACAACCCACCACGCTACGGGCGCAGCCACAACAAAACATCCGCAGACAATCTTCGCGTAACGGCTATTCAAGAGCCACAACAGCTCGCTTGTCGTTGAGCCAAAGACTTTTCTAATGGCAATCTCGCGACGGCGGTGCTGTGTCTCGAACAACACAATTCCAAATACACCCATCAGCGAAATTCCGATGGCCACCAACGCAAAGGCTCCGATGATAATCATCGAACGTTTGGTCTTGGTGTAATACGAGGCTACCTCATCTTCAAAATATTTCACCCCGATAACATCAGCCTGCGGCACAAGTTTACGAATCACTGAGTTTATATACTGCTCAATCTCCTGCCTGTCGGCCATTGGCTGCAAGCGCACATAAAAATTGTTGTAATTATATTGTTTGCCCCCACATAGATACATCAACGGCTCAACTCCCTGACTTACGGGGTGGAAGCGCACATTCTCGACAATACCGACAACAGCTTTCTCATCGAATTTACGCTCTCCGCCTATCTCCATACCAAACATCTCGCTGGCGCGGCGATTAATAACCACTTTGCTCACTCCAATATTATACCCCGTAAAACGCTCATTATCCTTGATATATTCACCCTCAATAAAATCTATACCCATCACCTCAAAGAAGTTAGGATAGACCATACGACGGAAAATCTTCACATCATCCCCATTTTTTAAACGCCATCCCAATGCAAAGCCGTGCTCAGAGAAGAAATTTCCATTTGAGGCCGTTACATCTATTACGCTCGGGTGTTTCTTCAACTCCTCGATAAAGACATCGCCACGATTGGCAATCTCGTACGGAGAAGAGAATGTTATAAGATTCTCGGTATCAGATCCCAAGTCGTAGTTTATCATATAGCGATACTGCAAAGCAAAAAAGAGCGTGGTGATGATAAGTATAATTGAAGCGGTAAACTGCACACAAATCAAGGCTGTACGCAACATCCTACCCTTTACAGAGCCTGCATAACGGCCCTTTGCAGCCAATGAGGGACTGAACGAAGTGATATACCACGAGGGATAGATGGCTGCCACCAACGCTATCACCACACCTATCGCCAAGATTATTCCCAGCGCAGGCAGATTCTCAAAAGGATTGAGCGAGCAGGTGACATACTCCTTCAACGGAAAATCGATAAAGGCAATAGCGATATATGCAGTCAGTAGAATAGCACACACCACAAGTCCGATGGCCTCGAATACAAAACTCCAACGCAGTGTTGCGGTCGACGCTCCAAAAACCTTGCTTACATTCACCGTACGCAGACGTACAGGAATGAGGGCAAAAAAGAAGTTTACGAAGTTGATAAACGCCATAATCAGGATAACGGCCGCTACGCTGAGCATTATTCGCAGAGTCTTTTTATCGCCCTGTTCGAGACTCTCTTCAAATTTTGCATTATTATAGTAGATGTCATCTATCGGCATAAGTTTGATTTTGGTTTCAACGCTCGCCTCTTTCTTATACAACGTCCGAGTAGCCTCTCTGAAACATACATCCAATTTATCGTTTGATATTTGTTCAAAGTTTTCGACTGAGCCTCCCTTGTGCAACTTTACAAAATAGCAATAAGCAAAATCCACCATATTCCTCAAATCCATATCTGTATCTGCGATATTGCACAAAATATCTTTACCTTTCAGGAGCGTATTTCGTGCAAAATCCTCGAAGATACCCACAACCTCATACTCGCGCTCGGGTCGCAAGTCGAGCGAGGTTTGTCCCTCAGCCAAGAGGATACAATCGCCAACCTTGACGCTCAACTTCTCGGCCATAGACTCCGACAAAATAAGCGTATAGGGGCGTTCGAGTGAACGTAAATCGCCATCGACACTCTTAAACGAAAACACATCCAATATCGGAAGCGATATTTTGAACACGCCTTCATTAAATCTATTGTAAGCATTCGGTGAACCCCGTATAGATTTTTCCCAAACGCCACCATAGCTTTG
>CAYLRH010000142.1:0-4498 GCA_964385905.1 uncultured Alistipes sp. | reverse complement strand
GATTATTCTGGCATTGTTGGCATTTATCATCTCTCTCGGCCCTGAGATGGGCTTTTTCGGTAGCAACGATCCCACCGTTGGTGTAATCGACGGCAAGAAGGTCGGTTACATGGAGTACATGAATGAGTATGAGACCATTAAGACCTATAACGGTGGCGATGAGTCAACCGAGGCTGGCTCTGACGCTTTGGCTAATTCAGCATGGCAGTCACTCGTAGCTAAGCACCTGTTGGTGCCCGGCTTCAACAAGATGGGTATTGAGGTTTCTGACGCAGAGCGTATGTCGATGATTAGCGGTGAGCACCCCTCACAGGTGTTCTATAGCGCATTTGCTAATCCTCAGACTGGCGAGTACAGCGTTGAGAGCATCACAGCATTCCTTACTCAGGTTAGCTCTAATCCTGAGTATCAGGGTTTGTGGTCATACCTCAACAATCAGGCCTCTTTGGACCGTATGTTGAGTAAGTATATGGGCGTTGTTAAGGCTGGTACATATGCTAACAAGTTGGAGGTTGCGCAGGGCGTAACAGCAGCTAACGAGAGCCGTAATGGCCGTATGGTAGCATTGCAGTACAATACCGTAGCTGACTCTTTGGTAACAGTAACCGATGCTGAGATTCAGAAATATTACGATGACCACAAGAAGTTGTACGCAAAGTTGCCCCACCGCGCTATCACTTACGTTGTATTCGATGTAGATCCTACCGAGAACGATATGGTTGAGATTGAGAAGAAGGCAACCTCTATGGGTGAGGAGTTTGCTGCTGCTGAGGATGTTCGCGCATTCGTTCGTAAGAATATGGGTAACATCGGCGTTAATTACCAGTCACTTGCTCAGCTCTCTGCTGAGGAGGCTGTTTTGCTCGATGGCAAGCAGTATGGTCCCGTTTTGAAGGCTAACGAGTGGGTTATCTCTCGTCCCGTTGATATTAAGATGGCACCCGATTCTATCGGCTTGAGCCACATCGTTTTGGATCCTACACAGACCGCTTTGGCTGATAGCCTTATGACTGCTCTTAAGGGTGGCGCTGATTTCGCAGCGGCTGCACAGGCTCACTCAGGCTATGCTGCTACTGCACAGGTTGGCGGTGATTTGGGCGTTCTTCCCTTCTCAGCGTTGAATCCTGAGTTGGCAGAGGTTTTGGCAACTGCCAAGAAGGGTGATATCGTTAAGGCTAACGTATCGGGTGTAACTCAGATTATGAAGGTTACTCGTACCGATGCCGCTAAGAAGCACGTTTTGGTAGGTACTATTACAATCCCCGTAGAGCCCTCTTCTGCTACACGTCGTGATGTTCACAATATCGCAAGTGTATTCTCTGTTGATGGTAAGGGTTCTTTGGATAAGTTCAACGCTGCTGCTAATGCTGCTGCTGTTACTCCTCGTATTGCTCGTATCGCTCAGGGCGATCGCTCTATCGCAGGTTTGGAGAACTCTCGCGAGGTAACACGTTGGGCTTATGGCGCTAAGGTGCAGGAGATTTCAGAGATTTTCAACTTGGGCGACGCATACGTTGTTGCTATGTTGACTGACATCGACGATTCTGAGTACACTCCTTTGGCAGAGGTTAGCCAGAATATCTCATTGAATCTGCTCCGTGACAAGAAGTTCGAGTTGCTTAAGGAGAAGTTGGCTGGCGCTTCAATCGAGGAGGTTGCAAAGAATGCTGGCGTAGAGGTATCTACTTTCGAGGGCGTTCAGTATAATGATTATATTGTAGGAGAGTTGTCTCTCGAGCCTCGTTTGGTTGGTGCTATCGCTACTACAACCGAGACTGGTAAGCTCTCAGCTCCCGTTAAGGGCTTTACCAATGCCGTGGTATTCGTCGTTGACAACATCGTTAAGGGCGAGACTCAGACTGCAGATGCTGAGAAGGTACGCCTCCAGGCTACTAACGAGAACATTGCCGCACAGAGTGCAGTTATGGCATTGCAGAATATGGCCGAGATGGAGGATCTCCGCGGTCAGTACTTCTAATAGATAAGATAATTTAAAATTAAAATCCCCGCTCCACAAAGGGCGGGGATTTTTGTGTTTGTGCATTTTCGTAGAAAATAATATAATTTTTTGACTGTGTCATAAATTGACATAACGTGCTTGTAATTTTGCAGTACAAACATAAAGGTTATTATTATGATACAGAAGAAATTAATTGATCGTCATTTTCTAAGTTTCCAGATTGCAGGTTTTACTTATTGGGATGGCTGTATGGTCATTGGCGAATTAAAATCAGGGGTGGAACTATCTTTAGTGCGCGAGGAGGAGAATAGGTTTGACCCTTATGCAGTTGCTATCTATTACGATGGATATAAACTTGGCTTTGTCCCACGTAAAATTAATCAGCAGTTATGCCAATTTATTGAACTCGGCTATGGTGAAATCTTTGAGGCTCGTGTACAGCGCGTATCTCCAGAGCGCGATATGGAAGACCAAGTTGGAGTTGTAATTTTCATTAAAGATAAGACGCAAGGTTGATACTGATTAGGTTGTATAGGCAAAGTAAAGTTACTGTAAATCTTGTATAGCCGGAAGTTCGCCCTTTTCGTGTAATATAAAGGAGCCTAAAAATAAAAAGCGGGACCTCAAAAGTCCCGCTTTTTGTTTATCTAATATCTTTTCTTGGGTTTACCCACGGCATTTTTTCTTTGACAAACTGGAGAATCTTGACGGGGTAGTCTGTGCAGGCGATGTCGGCACCTAATGACAATGCCAACTGGAAATCCTCCTCAGATGTGCCGGGCCAAAGGTTTACTTTGTAGCCAGCCTTGTGTGCCGCCTTGACCATCTTGCGCGATGTGCCATCAACGTTGCAGGCGATACGCTTCACGCCAAGCTCCTCGGCGGTCTTGAGTGTCTTCTCGTTTGCGGGGTCGCCTGTAATGAGCATACACTCAGCATCGGGATGCAACTGCTTCATTATGCGTATAGAGCGGTGGTCAAACGAAGAGAAGATATAGAGCGCATTTGCGGGTTTGTCCTTCATCACCGTTTTGTAGGCCTTGTCACAATATGTTTTTAACTGCTCCTCCGAGTAGTTGTTCGACTTCATCTCCCACTCGATATATGCGATGTCGCTTCCGCGGAAATACTTTACCAACTCATCCAAGAAGAGGATAGGGTTGCCCTGCTTGGTCTTAACCTTCTTAATCTGCTTGCGGGTCGATTTCTCTACATCCAAATCCACGCCCGTCATTCTCTTCAGCGAGGCATCGTGTGTTATGACCAGCTCCTCGTCGGCAGTCATACGAATATCTGTTTCGTAGCCACGCACGCCCTTCTCGAACGAGCCTTTGAATGCTGCGAGTGTGTTCTCCTCAAACTCGGCACGACCACCGCGGTGGCCGATGACCATAACCTCGGTAGCCTGTTGTGCCATAGCTGTGGCTGCAAGGAGGATAGATAGTAATGTGATTGTAATTCGTTTCATTTTTGTAAGTTTAGGTTAGAAAAAAGCGGGCCAAATGCGGCCCGCATAATATAAATTGGTTGGAGCAAACCTTATACGGTCATAATCTCCTTCTCCTTAGCCTCCATCAAGGCGTCGAGCTGCTTAGAGAACTTCTCAAGCAACTTCTGTGCCTGTGTCTCGCCATCCTTTGCCTCATCCTCGGGCATACCCTCTTTCTGAGCCTTCTTGAATGCCTCCACAGCATCACGACGTGCATTGCGCAAGCTGATACGAGCATTCTCACCAACGCCCTTAACCTGCTTTACAAGCTCCTTACGACGCTCCTCTGTAAGAGGGGGAATGGTCAAGCGGATTGTCTCGCCGTTGTTCGAGGGTGTAAGGCCGATGTTTGAATCCAAGATAGCCTTCTCGATGGGGCGAATCATATTCTTATCCCAGGGCTGAATGAGGATTGTACGTGCATCGGGAACAGTAACACTCGCTACGCCCGATACGGGAGTCTGCGAGCCGTAGTAATCCACAAACACGCTATTCAAGACGTTGGTCGATGCTTTGCCGGCACGAATGTTCAGCAACTCCTCCTCCAAGTGGTCCACCGTACGCTTCATGCGGTCGGTTGCTCCATTGATAATAGTTTTTGTATCCATAGTAGTTATTGTTTATTTGTTCATTACTATTTGAGTGCAGCCTCAATGGCCTTAATCATATTTGAGAACTCGGCGGGGTCGAAGCCTACCGATACGTAAATCACCTTGCCATCCTTGCCTACAACAAAGTTGCGGGGGATATAATTCGATGCATACTTCTTATATATCTCCTGCCTGGGGTCCAAGCCCATCGGGAAGGTGTAACCCTGCTTTTCGCGGAAGGCCTCAACTACGCTCTTCTTCTCGCCACGAGAGATAGGGAGGAATACGAAGTCCTGACCCTTGAAGTGGTCGATAATCTCCTTCTGCACGTGTGTAAGCTCCTGACGGCAGGGAGGACACCATGTGGCCCAGAAGTTAATCAGCACAACTTTGCCCTTGAGCTTCGAGAGGGTAATCTGCTCGCCACTAACCATCTCTACGGTAAAGTCGGGAGCCTTG
>CAYLRH010000141.1:0-4508 GCA_964385905.1 uncultured Alistipes sp. | reverse complement strand
CAAACACCCGTAATCTGGAAGTTATGCTCCTGACTATCGCCTGCGGCATCAACCGTGTGAGGGATATATTTATACATCATCGACAATGACCACGTCTTGCTGAAATCCTTCGAGTGTCCTGAGTATGTAGCTCCCGCCAGCCAAGAGTTGTTGAACGAACCGGCCGCCTTATTCATACCGCCATTATACTCGTAATGAATCGAGAGACAATCCATCTTGCTATTCTGCCAGAAGCAGAACTCACGCGCAATCTCCCAATATGCGCCTTTTACACCTGAAGCATAATCGAAGTCAATAAAGAAGAAGGTGCTACCGAACGAGTCGGGGCGGAACATCTCAACGGTGGTTGTCAACTGCGGACGACCATAATAATCCTCAGTCTTTCCCAGCTCATCGTACATACCTCGACCGAAATCGTAGTGCAACTGCACATTTTGCGCTGAGGCCACGGCACTCATAGCCAGAAAGAGCATAATAGCCAATATTTTTTTCATATTTCGTAGGTTTAGGATATTCATCACACACGATATATTTTACAAATATAGAATATTACGGCCACAAAATCACATTTTTAGACCAAAAAAATCACATTAGGCAATAAAAATTCGGTGGGTGCCCTATTAGGACACCCACCTCTCTCAACTATTACAATTATCTTTATCGCTAAAGATTCTTTTTACGAATTGCCTCAAGCATATCATCTGTCATTGAAGACAAATCCCACTGCGGCTTCCAGCCCCACTCCTCGCGTGCGCAAGAGTCATCAAGGCTATTAGGCCAGCTTTCAGCAATACCCTGCTTCACAGGGTCAATACGATAGGTCATTCTAAAATCGGGTACGCGCTTGCGTATCTCGTTATAGATGATCTCGGGAGTAAAACTCATCGACGCAATGTTGAAGCTATTGCGGTGGCGCAATTTGTTGGGGTCTGCCTCCATCAACTCAACCATAGCTCTCAAAGCATCGGGCATATACATCATATCCATATACACATCACGCACGGGGCAGACAAACTTCTCGCCCTTAACGGCTGCGTAATAAATCTCAACAGCGTAATCGGTAGTACCACCACCGGGCAGGGTTACATTCGAGATGATACCTGGGAAACGCACCGAACGTGTATCCACGCCATAGCGTGTGTAGTAGTAGTTCGAGAGCAACTCGCCCGTAACCTTACAAACACCATAAATCGTATCGGGCTGCATACAAACATCCTGCGGGGTGTTATTACGCTCATAGTCACCACCAAAAGCACCGATAGACGAAGGGGTAAAGACCGCACAATTATACTCGCGTGCCACCTCCAACGAGTTGTTCAACGCGCCCATATTGATATTCCACGCCAACTGGGGGTTCTTCTCTCCCGTAGCCGAGAGCAGAGCAACAAGGTTGAAGATTGTGTCGATACCGTTCTTATGAACTGTATATGCCATCTTATCACGGTCCAATACATCCAACTGAACGAACGGGCCGTCACCAGCCAACTCCTCATTGTGTCGGAGGTCGGCAGCTATAACATTAGAGCCACCATAAATACCACGCAGATAACCTGTCAACTCTGAACCAATCTGACCACCTGCACCTACGATAAGAATCTTTTTCATAAGATACGACTTCGATTTTGATGCAAAGATAATATTTTTTCTTTTACAACATCACAAAAAAAGATATTTATATTTCCATTTTTTCAAATAAAGGGCACTTTTAACTATCATTATCGCACAAAACACAAACCCCAATCAGCAAATCGCAATATTTACCACGCATCTCGCAGAAGTTCAGTTATCGACCACATTTACAAATCCGTGACAACTATATTTGAGAAATATAGACTTATTTTTGAATATAATGTTTTGGGCGTTCACGATAAAATTTATAATTTTGTTGAGAAAACCTTAAAACAGCAAGCAAATTATGAAGAAAGGAGTTTTGATTTTGTGTGCAACAATTTTAGCCTTTGTCTATGGCTGCGACACAAAGCCCGCCAAGCTCACGACAGACGATTATCGTGTATGTGCATTCATCTGGCCTTCGTGCCACGACGACTCATTGGGACGTACCAACTGGGAGCAAGGCATAGGAGAGTGGGAGGTTATTAAAAAAGGTAATCCCCGTTTCCCCGGACATTACCAGCCCAAACAGCCCTTGTGGGGTTACGAGATGGACAACGACCCCGTTGTGGTTGAGAAATGGATTCAGACAGCGTTGGAATACGGAGTAAATACATTCGTGTACGATTGGTATTGGTTTGACCACTACCCCTATCTTGAGAGCGCCCTGAACGACGGTTTTTTGAAGGCTCCGTCAAACGAGAAGATGGAGTTTTTCATCATGTGGGCTAACCACGATGTTAAACACAATTACTGGAATTACCACAAATGGCAGGACGATGAGTCTATCCTATGGCACGGAGCTATCGACCCCAACGACTTCCCGAAGATTGTTGACAGAGTCATAAACCAATATTTCAAGCGTCCTAACTACACGAAGATTGACGGCTGCCCCGTATTTGCAATCTTCAGCACGGATAATTTCATCAAGAGCTTTGGAACGCAGGAGGATGCAATCAAGGCTATGGAGTATATGCGCGAGGAGGTGCGCAAGGCTGGATTCCCCGATATGCACTATATGATGATGGATGGCGGAGGATTCTCATTCAATGAAAACAATAAGGCAAGAGTCGATAACAGAATGTTCTTGAAACCCGACAGCTGGGCTCTTTATAATATGGGAGGCTTTGACCCCGACTATATGCGTCACGGACAGAATGCCATTGACTATCGTAACGGCTGGGATAAATATATGGATATTCCCGTATTCCCCACTGTATCTATCGGTTGGGATGACACTCCCCGATTCCCCGCAAAGGGCGAAAACGATGTCACTCGATTTAACCACTCGCCCGAAGCGTTCAAGAACTTCCTTAAGGAGGCTAAGCAATATGCCGACGAGCACCCCGAACAGCCTAAGTTCGTGATGATTAACGCCTGGAACGAGTGGGTAGAGGGTAGTTACCTGTTGCCCGACCGCTATTGGGGTTACGGCTGGCTGGAAGCCGTAAGAGAGGTTTTCGGCCCCGTTAAGGAATAACACATGAAATCATTTAACTCGAATAAAAACTCAAAAACATTATGAAATACGCAATCATCTCTACCGAAAAAGGCGATATGAAAGCCGAACTCTTCGTTGACGAGACTCCTATCGCCGCAGGTAACTTCATTAAGCTGGCCGAGAGCCGCTTCTACGACGGTCTTACCTTCCACCGCGTAATACCCGACTTCGTTATTCAGGGCGGTTGCCCTCGCGGTGACGGTACGGGAGGTCCGGGTTACACTATCGACTGCGAGACCTCTGCTCCGCGTCAGTACCACGACCGTGGCGTAATGTCGATGGCCCATCGTGGCCGCAATACGGGTGGCTCACAATTCTTCATCTGCCACAATCGCCGCAACACACAGCATCTGGACGGCGTACACACCTGCTTCGGTCAGGTTGTAGAGGGCTTGGATGTGATTGACGATATTCGTCCAGGCGATTTGATTCTCTCGGTAACCATCGTTGAAGAGTAGTTGTTTATAGGCTCGGCTCCGTCGAGCCTCTTTTATAAAATTAATGTATCGTATGAAAAGAGCAATATTATCACTTCTTCTCTGCATTTGGACAATCGGCGCAATCGGTGCCACAAAGACCGACTCGATACTTATCGTCAAGGCCGATTGGAAGGTAAGAACAACCCAAGAGGGCCTCACCCACAAACAGGCACAGATTAAGGGGCTGTTTAACAGCGTGCAGTCAATCAACCTTATCGAAATACCCCGCGCCTCAAAACTTAAGGTATATGTTGCAGGCAACGAAGGCATGAAAAAGACCAGCCAACAGGCCACCGAGAAGGGCGGCGTGGCTGCAATCAATGGTACTTATTATAATATGATAACTGGCAACTCGGTATGTTTCTATAAAGTCAACAAGGAGATTCTTGACACGACCACCAACGGAGAGTTTCGCACACGCGTAAACGGAGCAATCCGCGAGGTGAAGGGAAATATCGAGATTATAGATTGGAGTAAAGAGATTGAGGCCAACTACAAGAAGAACAAAGGTACGGTGTTAGCCGCTGGCCCGATTATGTTGGAGAATGGCCACATAAGCGACTGGAGCAAGTGCAACAAGAAGTTTATCGAAGATCGCCACCCGCGTAGCGCAATATACATCAAACGGGACGGCACGGTTGTGTTACTTACCGTCGATGGCCGCTCGGAGGGCAATGCCGCAGGTATGAGCATTCCTGAATTGGCATATCTGGTGAGGGTCCTTGGCGGTGAGGATGCCATCAACCTCGATGGCGAAGGCTCAACGACGCTCTGGCTGAAGGGCGCACCCGACAATGGCGTGCTGAACTACCCAAGCGATAACAAACATTTCGACCACGCAGGCGAACGCTCCGTATCAAATATATTTTATGTGAAATAAAAAAAAGAGGGAAGATTTGCATCTTCCCTCTTTTGAG
>CAYLRH010000140.1:408-4549 GCA_964385905.1 uncultured Alistipes sp. | reverse complement strand
AGTGTCAACCAACTGCCAGCACTCCTCGACAGAGATGGCTGCGGGTACTTCAATAGCTACGTGCTTGCCATGCTCCATGGCATAAACTGCGATAGGTGTGTGGTGAATCCAGTCGGTAGCGATGTAGATAAGGTCGATGTCGTCGCGCTCGCAGAGCTGCTTGTAAGCCTCGGGACCTACATAGCCCTCAGCCTTGGGCATGCCCTTTTCGTCCAACATCTTTTGGCATTTGTCGACATTGCTCTGCTCCAAATCACATAAACCCTTGATTTCAACACCCTCGAGATGTGTAAAACGCTCGACAGCACCAGGTCCGCGCATACCCAGACCTATGAATCCAACACGTACAACGGGGATAGGATCGGCAGCAAAACCCAACATTGACTCCTGACCAGCAACACGTGCCGGCTCGTCAAATACAATCATGCCATCCTGCAACTTGTAGTTATCGCCAGCGATGGTTGCCTCGCCGCAATTGCAACTCTGCATCAATACTCCCACCATGAGAGCAGCGCAGATGATAAATAAACGATTGAGTTTCATCTTAATTTAGGTTATTTGTTATTATTCAGATACTCTTTGCATAAATATCATTCAAAAATAGAAATTTTTTGCCATCATACCAAATAATAACCGTGAAATTATGAAGCACACCAAGCCATTTTCTATGTTAGAATAGATTATTTTACCGAGAAACACAAAAAACTGTCCTACCACTTGGCAGGACAGTTTTTGATTTTTATTTATTTAAGAATGGTTGCCACTTCAGGTATGTGGCTGAACGCCACAACCACTCAAGTGGTCCATATTTGAAGTATCTGAGCCAAAGTGTGCTGACAATGATTTGAACGATATATATACCCAAACCTAAGAGCATAAGCTCCGTAGCGCCCCAAGCTCCGAACGTTGCGCCCAATCCCCACATGGCAAACAAACAGGCACCGATGATACTTTGTGATAGGTAGTTCGTAAGTCCCATGCGGCCGTAAGGTGCCAAAACATTGAGGACCTTACCAACGGCGGGAATATTATACAGTATGACAAAACCCATCAAAATAGCTGCCGACGAAAAGACCATCTTAATATCGTTCATCGCCGTTGTCATGATAGATGCTACCGATGGCGGTGCAAACCACATTCCCTCGACAGGGGCGGGTGCAATGGCTTTGGCAATCCATCCCGCAATCATCGTTCCTCCGATGAACAGAGCAAATAGAGCTACATTACGACGGCGGTGCAGATGTGCGCTCTCGAAGAAGCGCAGACGTCCAACAATCAAACCGAAGATAAATATCGCCAGTGTAATATAACCGCGGTTAGACATGCGGTATTGATAGTTTATTTTACCCTGAGTGCCGTTTGTGAGGTTATTTTTGAAACTCTTGAGTATGGTAACCTTTTCAGGCTCACGATTCGGACGCTCACGACGCTCGGGCATACGAGGACGTTGGGGAGCCTCGCTAACCTGCTCTGTCGGGGCAGGAGCTGTAAGCTTATCGTATGCGTAGGTCGAGAGTTTCGGTGTGCCCAGCAGAAGTAGTGCGGCTAAGCAGGTGAGTATCCAATTCTTGCAAGGGTTGAGCAGGAGCAACACCACGCCATAAATAGCATACAATGAGAGAATATCACCCGAATAGAATGCTGAGCCTACGATACCTATAACGAAAAGAATAACCATACGCCAAAGGAAGCGGCCGCGGAAGTCGATACCCTTCTTTGCTGCACGGTCCATCTGGATAAAGAAACTCATGCCGAACAGGAAGGCGAAGATATTGATAAAGCGACCCATCAATACGTTCATTGTTAGCCAACTCACGCTCTCGTCAAATTGCGACAGGATAGGCGTATGCTCGTTGAACGGGCCCATTGAGAAGTTGCTATAATGCTGCTGAACGTGTACCAATATTACGCCCAGCAGTGCAAAGCCACGTAGGGCATCAATTACCGTTATGCGTCCACCTATTGTGGATGTAGAGTTTTTTGATAGTTCCATATCGTTTATATTTTCTTAGAAACAAATATATTTATAAAATATATCGCATATTCTTATCTAAGCTCCAAAACGAATAATTGAATATTGAACGCGAATAATTATCGGCCAAAAATAATATAAATCGGAAGATGGTCGCTTGCCCCTCCTGTGTAGTGAGTACCGTTGAATGTAGGTTGGGGATGATTGTGTCTGTCGAGTATATACCGACGACGGAATACGGCTCCCATCTTACGATTGCCGATGGGTTTCAGGTGTAGACTGTTAGTACGCTCGCTCTTATTGAGCATATTCTCGGAGACAATTATGTTGTCGTATTTGTTCCACCGTCCATCGTAAACCGAACTGCCACGCTTTACATCGGCAAACGGTGCATAGAGATCGTTGTGCCCAACCTGCTTTATCTTGCGTCTTGCGCGTAGAGTTTTTGCTATGCTTTTGTCCTGCGGGTTGTCGTTCATGTCGCCCATGATGATAATTTTTGTAGTGGGAGCAGAGCGTTGAACAGAATCAATAATGTTACGCAGCTGCTTTGCGCAGTCAATACGCTTTTGCTCGGTGAACTTCACACCTCCAATACGCGACGGCCAATGTACTACAGCTATGAAAACGTTATCGCCATCAATCTCTCCCCATGCGGTGAGAATATCGCGTGTGGGGCTGGCCGATGCGGCAGCAATGGCTTTGCTTCCCTTTAGTTTTAATCTGTTTGGGCGATATAACAATGCTACGTCGATACCTCTTTGGTCGGGGGAGTCATAATGGCAAATGCAGTATTGTGCAGCCGCCAATGCGGGCTCGGCGACAATATCTTCGATAACTCTTCTATTCTCTACCTCGGCAAGACCTATAAGCGTAGGAAAATCGTATTGCGAGGCTATGTCGGAGAGAACTTGCGATATGGTTTTTATCTTTGTGCGGTATCGCTCGGTGTTCCAACATCGGTCAGATAATGGAAGCATATCCTCATCGGCAGTGGTAGGGCAGTTGATGGTGTCAAAAAGATTCTCGACATTATAGAATGCCGCAACGTGCCTCTCTTGCGCCATGCCATTGAGGTAAAAGAGAATTGATATGCAAGCGGTTATAATGTATCTCATTGCTTGTTTTTGCGAAATAATACGATTGCATTTCCTTGTTCATCGCCTGCTACGGAGCGCAGTAATGCCCCATTTGTTGCTTTGGGCGATATGATAAGCTGAACATCAATATCTCCTGCCTGCTTGACAACAAATCCACCATCATCGTGAGCAGAGAATATCCAGTATCGTGACCTTTCTGATGTTAAGACCAGCTTTCCTGCTCCTGCCCCTGTGGCAGCGAGGTAACCATCATCGAAAAGTATATAGTATCCATTCTCGGCTGCCGCCTCAAGTTTTACAATAACGGCCTCCTGCTCTTCCAGCGGTGTTAAATCTCCATCGTCGGTAAAGTTGTATCTTACGGTCTTGCAGTGCCCTGTCTGCATTCCCTTTGTAGCTAGATGGAGCTTGCCGTCTTGATAACCTCCGATATAATACTCGCCAGCAGCGAGCCCGGATAGGTTGTTTATCAAGGAGTATGCTCCCGCTTGTGAAGGCTGATTCTCTTCGGGGTTATCGGTTGGAGTATCCGTAGTATTATCATTGGGCGTGTCGGTCGGGGGCTCTGCTGGTTGCTCCGTTGGATTTTGTTCAGGGGAGTCTGACGGCTCTTGTGTATCATCATCGGGCGTATCGGTTGGTGGTGATGCGTGCTGTATAATATCGCACGATGACTTAATCTGCTTATAATCTGATAGATATATAACAACAACGGCACTACGTGATTGGGTTGTACTCTCTACCTTTGCCACAACGCTACCACTGCCCGTGCCACTTTGCGCTGAGATATTAATCCACTCGCTATTGCACTCTGCTTGCCATGTAGAGTTGCTGTCGATATTGAACACAACCTCGCCACCGTCGCTGGAGATATTTACCATGCTTTCGTTGAGGTTGCGGCCATCGTTGAGGGTAATATTCAAATATGGTATCGGGGCCTCATTCTCGTTTGAGCAGGCCGACAATGTTATAATCATTATGAGCAGTAGCGTGATAACCATATTTGTTGTAATCGTTACGTAAAAGTAATAAAAAAATACTAAATAAGGGTGCCCGACCAGCAGTCAGA
>CAYLRH010000140.1:0-398 GCA_964385905.1 uncultured Alistipes sp. | reverse complement strand
GTCAGACACCCTTTATTATGTTTAAAGATAATTTATCGAATACGGTCGAGCGATCTTACCAACATCTCGTCATGGAATATCGCACGAAGAGCAAGGTAGTCGAGAATTATCGCTACCAGCGGGAAGATGATGGCGATTTGTATGCCCTGAGCATGGAACTCGAACTGTGCAAACATGCGGTTGCTGAGATAATAGTATATTGCCATGATTATCTGTGAACCAAGTAGCAATACCAACTCAACGGCACACAATCGAATCTGTAACATTCTGTTCTTGAACAAAAAGATTGTAACAAATGGAACGATGGCAGCCAAAGCCACAACGATGCCCATGTAGATTGTAGATTGTGAAACCTCCGCCCCTTTGAGTGCATATGAATAGAGTTTGAACTCCTCAAC
>CAYLRH010000139.1:0-4593 GCA_964385905.1 uncultured Alistipes sp. | reverse complement strand
CGTCGAGAATCAGGATCTCGGGGTTGCGCAGCACCGCACGTGCAATGCTCAGTCGCTGACGCTGACCGCCCGAGAGCTTCGTGCCTCGGTCACCGATGTTGGTCGCATAGCCCGCCTCGCTCTGCATAATGAAGTCGTGGGCGTTGGCCACCTTCGCCGCCGCCACAATCTGCTCGTCACTGATGTCGGTACGGCCCATGGCGATGTTGTTGCGGATAGAGTCGTTGAAGAGGATTGTCTCCTGCGACACGATACCCATGTGGGCTCGCAGGCTCTCCTGCGTGTAGTCCGTGATGGGACGACCATCGATGTA
Organism: uncultured Alistipes sp.; assembly: GCA_964385905.1. Classification (GTDB taxonomy): domain Bacteria; phylum Bacteroidota; class Bacteroidia; order Bacteroidales; family Rikenellaceae; genus Alistipes. The sequence goes on along the minus strand of CAYLRH010000139.1, from coordinate 4,280 downwards.
TATTGTGCCCTTCTCGGCGTCGTAGAAGCGTGGTATAAGCTCGCTCAGCGTAGATTTACCTCCGCCCGAAGGACCTACCAGAGCAACGGTCTCACCCTTGCGCACCTCGAACGATATGTCGTGCAGAATCTCGCGCGTGTCGTCATAGCTGAAGCCTACCGAGCGGAACTCAATCTTATCCTTGAACTCCTTCAGCTCCACAGCGTCGGCCTTGTCCTGCACCTCGCTCTGGGCGTCCATAATCGAGAATACGCGCTCACCTGCGGCAATACCCTGATTGATATTTGCAAACTGGTCGATGAACGAACGCAGCGGGCGTGTGAGCTGCGAGAAGGCGGCGATGTATGCCACAAATCCCGAAGCCATCAGCGCTCCGTCCTGCACCAACGAGCCACCAAATACCAGCACCACCGAGATAGCCGTAATACCTAAGAACTCACTCATGGGCGAAGCCAGCTGCTGCTTGCGGGCCATCGAGATGAGGATGTTCGACATCTCGCCATTTATGGCGCGGAACTTTTCACGTATGTAAGAGAATGCGTTGTAGCTCTTTACGGCCTTCACGCCTGAGAGTGACTCCTCCATCACGCTCACCATATCGCCCATACGCTCCTGACCACGCTGTGCGGGGTGGCGCAGGCGCTTGACGATTGAGCCGATGACAAGTCCCACAACGGGGAGGTAGAGAATCGAAAAGAGCGTGAGCTGCCACGAGATATTTACCATCATCACGCAGTAGCCGATGATGAGGAACGGCTCGCGGAAGGCCACCTGCAAGGTGTTGGTGATGCAGAACTGCACAACCATAACGTCTGAGGTAATCTTCGACATGATGTCGCCCTTGCGCTGGTCGCTGAAGTAACCCACGTTCATGCCCATCGTGCGCTCGAACATCTCGTTACGCATACGTTGCAGGGTGCGTGTACGCATCGTCTCGACGGTCATAGCGCCGAGATAGCGGAACAGGTTGCTGAGCATATTCGACGAGATAAGTATTCCCGACAGCAGCGCCAGCAGCCACGTGATGCGGTACTCCTCGCCGAAGATAGCCGTATAGACGTAGTTCAAGGCCGTATTCAGGCACTCGGTGTTAAGCTCTATTGCGGGGAACTCATACGTCGGCGTGAAGACATACCCCTCCGAGAAGAGCGTGCCGACGATGGGGATAATCATCGTGTAGGTGAAGGTGTTGAACAGTGCGTGGAACACCGAGTAGAAGAAGTAGGGTATAGCGTAGCGACTCAGCGGCGATGCGAAGCCCAGCAGTCGCAGGTAGGTTTTCATCATAAGTTTTTATCTCTATTTTATATAAGTGCCATAAGTGTGATGTGCTATATGTGTTATAGGCAACATAGTGCTGCCGTGCGGTATTTCCGTTGCTGGTGGTATAACACTTATAACTCCTAATATCTCCTATAGCCCCTATAATCCTAAATCTACAAAAGTCCCTCCTTGGCATACTCCTCAACGGCAGCCTCGAAGCGGGCGATGGTCTCGGCCATCGACACGAACGACTTGCCTCCCGCAGCGTTGTGGTGACCGCCACCCTCGAAGTAACGCGCCGCAAAGGTATTCACATCCACCGCGCCACGCGAGCGCAACGACACGCGAATGAAATCCTTGTGTTCGATGAATATTGCCGACATGCGCATCTTCTTGATTGTCAGTGGGTAGTTCACAAATCCCTCGCTGTCACCCTGCTGGAACCAGAAGCGACGCATCTCCTCTTCGGTGAGCGACATATGCGCCACCGTGCCCTTGCGCAGCAGCTTCATCTTGCGGTTGATGGTGTAGCCGAACAGACGCGCACGTCCCTCGGTGAAGGAGTTATATACGTTGTTGTGTATCTGCGGAATATCTATGCCCGTAGCAGCCAGCACGGCCAGCGAGCGGTAGAGGTCGGGCGTGAGTGTCGAGAACGAGAAGTTGCCCGTGTCGGTCATCATACCCACATACATCACCTCGGCCTGCTCGGCTGTAACGCTCTCGGCGCCCCACAACGCCTCGATAAGTTTATATACGAGGTACGAGGTGCTCGACGCCTCAGGGTGCGAGAACATTATGTCGAATGACTCCGAGGGGTTGAGGTGGTGGTCAATAAGCACACGCTTTGCCGTGGTGTTGGCGGCAATCATATCGCCCAGAGCATCCAGACGCGAGAGCGTGTGGAAGTCGAGGCAGAAGATTACGTCGGCCTCAGCTACGGCCTGCGCTGTACGGCCCTCGCTATCGTTCTTGAAGATGATGATGTCGCGTATGCCGGCCATCCAATCCAGATAATAGGGGTATTTGTTTGGCACCACACACGTCACCGAGTGCCCCATGCGGCGCAACGATGTGGCCCACGCGATAGATGAGCCCACGGCATCACCGTCGGGGTTGGTGTGAGAGAGTATAACCATCTTCTGCGCCGGCTTGTCGAGAAGCTCGCGCAGAAGGTCGAGATTTGTTTGCGATATATCCATATCGTAGTTTTTTGTGGCTACGTTGCCGAAGCAAAGGTATTATATTTGGTCGAAAAGCTGACGACCAAACGTAGCCTATGTTGTCTTAATAGGTCTTTTCGAAGCTCGTGCGGCCGTCGATGCCGACGATTTTCACATGCACGCCACCATCATCCGAGCGCACCAGCATCGAGCTTACATTGTCGTTCACCACGATGGGGAACTCCACCACACCCTCCTGCTTGGGGAAGATGATGTGCTGGTGAAGGTGGCCTGAGAGCATAACGTTGATGTTTGCCTCATTAAGTATGGGGAGCATCACCTTGCCCAGATGCACCTGTCCCGGCCACGAGAGCAGGCTACGCACCTTTGCGGCATTCTCCTCCACCTCGGCCATGCGCTCCGTCACGGGCGGGATGTGCATGATTACGATACGGTTCTTCGCCTTGCGGAAAGACTTGCTCTTCACCACCTGCTTGAGCCACTCGGCCTGTTCGAGGCGGTAGTTGTCGAAGTCCACCAGTCCGGCATATACGGGGTGCTGGTCGTCCTTATCCTCGCCGCAGTCGAGCATCACCACTGCCGTGTCGCCAAAGTAATAGACACCGTAGTATTTCCCGTCGCGGGTGTTGTGTATAAACTCATCGTACGTGCGAGCCAGATGGCCACGTGTCTCGTGGTTGCCACGCACCACAGCAAAGGGCTTATGCTTGGCAAACTTCTCCACCGACACGTCGATAAAGCTCTTGAAGGGCTGCCCCTCCTTCGAGTAGTGGCTCATGATGTCGCCATTGTAGAATACCATCTCCACCTCGTCCAAAGGCTGCACGTCGAGCATCTGGCGGCACTTGTCGGCATTGTCGTGAATGTCGTTCGCCATCACAAACGTAAAGTCGGTAGCCGTAGGGTCGAAGGTGCGGAAGTCGTACCACTCGCTCGCAACCTCTGCGCCAAAACGCACATGGTAGGGGTCGAAGCGTGTCACCTGCTTCGATACGATGCGGTACTCATACTCCGTTGCGGGCTTCAGGTCGTTAATCTCTATTACGTTGTGCGTGTTGTTGGCCATCAGCAATCCATGCTCCGAGTGGCGGCACTCGCGTACCTCCGTTGAGCCCTTCTCGCGTATCTCCACCTTCGAGAATCCGTTGTGTGAGGTGGTGAAGCAGACAATCACACCGTCGTATGTCAGCCCCTGAAGGTATGGGCCGTGGTTGATGGTGTATGTCTCGTTGTTCTGAGCCCAGAGGGTGGGCAGTGTGATGACCAGGGCCGTCATCAATGCAATAAGTCGTTTCATCGGGTATTTTTTTAGGTTGTTATCTTCTATCCTCCAGTTCTATGCGGTCGGCCTCGGTCAGCGTAGCGCCGTATGCGCGATTCTGCGGGATGTTGGCCATCTCGCCGATGCTGCGTGTTGCGGCAGCACGTGTTGAAACCATCTCTGCGGGCTTGATTCCCACCTCCGACAAAGCAGAGCTGCTCAGCATTGTCTTTCCACCGATGCGCATCAGGGTCTCATAGGTTGCGAAGTCGCCAGAGAAGCTTATCTTACCATCCAGGCTCTCCTCAAAATTGAGTTCTGCCCATCCAGCCATCGGCAGCGGGAAGACGTAGCAGTGGTATGTCTGATATGAATCTTTGTAGTTCGAGTCATTCCAATAGTCGTCAAAGTTCACGCTGGGTTTGATGCCGTCAGCGTAGTCGTTGTCACCCTTGCCGTTGAAGTTCATGAAGGTGATGGGGGCGAAGGTGTAGGTGTATGCGCCGAAGTCGGTCTCCATAACGTCCATACCGCAGTTCTTGCCGTTTGTGGTCTTGCCAACAACATGCACG
>CAYLRH010000138.1:0-4594 GCA_964385905.1 uncultured Alistipes sp. | reverse complement strand
CGAACGAACCTGAACCCCAACCTCCAGCGATATTAAACTGGTCGCTGGCCTGCTCGGCGAGCGGGAAGTTGACGTTCACCAGCTCGTCGCTCACGGGCTGAATGTCGGGCTGCAAGTTCTCAGGGTCGAAGTGGCCCATGCTGGTGAGCTGACGCAGCGAGTACATCAACATCGAGCGGTTGTAGAGCGATCCGGGGTATACGGTAAGCTCACGACGGATAACCTCGTCGTTCACGCGGTTGTTTCCTGAAATACCCACCTCGTTGATGGTAAAAGGCTTACCCTCAAAGATCTTAATCTCCATATCGATGGTATCCTTTGCCACCACAAGCTCCGTAGGCTCAATCTGCGACATCAGATATCCGTTGTTCTGGTAGAGGCTCGAAACCGACATCTCCTCAGGGTTGGTCTCACGACCGATACCCAGACGCTTGTGCATCGACTTCTTGTCGTATGTATCGCCCTTCTTTACGCCGAACATATTGTTCAAAAGGTCGGTCTCGTATGCTGAGTTACCCACCCATCTTACGTCGCGGATGTAGAACTTGTCGCCCTCCACAAGGTCGAGGTGAATACCGACACGCTTCTCGTTGATGTCGTAGATTGAATCGGCCACGACAGTTGCGTTACGGTAACCGCGCGAGTTGTAAAACTCGATAAGCAGGTTCTTATCCTCCTCGTAATCCTCCATCTTGAGCTTGGTGTTCTGGAAGATGTTGATAGACTTCTGGTGAGTCTTCTTGAAGGCACGACGCAGACGCTTCTCCTTAAACTTCTCATTGCCGGCAAATGTAATCTTACCTACGCGAACGCGCTCCTTGCGGTCGATGTGGAATGTTACGTTTACGGCATTCTCCATCTTGGGGTCATTCTCAATCTCGGTCTTCACATCTACGTTGCGGAAGCCTTTCTCGATAAACTCCTTCTTGATGAGTCGCTCGTTACGGTCGATTACATAGTCCGAAAGCTCGGTACCACGACGCAGCTTGAGCTTCTCGGCCAAATCCTTCTGCTTACCACGGCCGACACCCTCGCCAGTGAACTCCCAGCTGTAAACACGCGGGCGCTCCTTAACGAAGAGTTCGATATCCACGCTGTCGCCCTCGATGGTAGCACCAACCTTCACATCCGAGAAGTAACGCTGGCCCCACAGACGAGTGATAGAGTTAGAGATAAAGGTGCTGGGGAGATAAATCGTATCGCCCGGAATCAATCCCGAGGTCGAACGAATCAGATTCTCGTTCATATGCTCAACACCGTGAATATTCACATCGCGGATGTAATATAGCTTAGGTGTGGCATTAGACTTTATCATGGGAGCATTCTCATCGAAGTGGAATTCGGGCTTGGGCTGCTTCTGCTCGCCCTCGGCAGCCTTCTCCTCCTTCTTGTCCTGCTGCTCCTGCTCTGTTTGCTCCTCAGCCTCCTCAATATCAGCCTTCTTGTCAGCCTTTTGAGTCTGTTCGGTCTTGGCCTTGCGCTCCTTCTTCACTTTCTGTGCTGATGCGGGGAGTACACCCATAAGCAGCGCCGCCATGATGACAAATAATATCTTACTTGCGTATTTCATTGTATATCAACAAATATCGTTTACTTTACTAATCCGTAACGTCTATCTCTCGCGTTATATGCCTTGATAGCCTTGCCGAGCTCCTCGTCGCCGAAATCGGGCCAGAGGGTGTCGGTGAAGTAGAACTCCGCGTATGATGCCTGCCACATAAGGAAGTTGCTCAGGCGATACTCTCCGCTGGTGCGGATGATAAGGTCGGGGTCGGGCATTGCTGCCGTGTAGAGAGCCTCGCTTATCGTCTGCTCGCTGATGGCATCGACGCTCAACTCGCCCTCCTTTACGCGGCGTGCAATCTGCTGCATGGCCATCGTAAGCTCGCTGCGAGATGAGTAGTTGAGAGCCAATACGAGTGTCATTCTCTCGCCCTCGGCTGTTGTGTTCTCAATGCGGTCGATAGCACCCTTCACCGAGTCGGAGAAACGACTACGCTCGCCGATAACCTGCACACGCACTCCATTCTCGCGTAGCTCGGCGGCATTCATCTCCACTCCTTTACACACCAAATCCATCAATGCATCCACCTCGGCTTGGGGGCGGCCCCAGTTCTCGGTTGAGAATGCATAGACGGTAAGCCACTTCACACCCTTCTGTGCGGCGGCCATAACAGTTTGCTTCAAGACCATCATACCGGCAAAATGGCCCTCGCTGCGATCCTTTCCTCGCTGCTTGGCCCATCGTCCGTTGCCGTCCATGATGATGGCTATATGTCGCGGTATAACGCTGTGTTCGTTCATATAACTTGCAAATGTAGATAAATTTACTCGGAAATTAAAGAATTTTCGTGTTTTTATCTATAAATTAGCCTCTGCGGCACAATTTTACTCCAATTTTTCAGGGAAAATGGGTTAGTTTCGTATGTCCACGTCCCACATCATCTTACAATGTAACGTTTCGTAAAATGATATATTGTGCGGTGTAGCCAATAAAATCTGCTCCTTGGCTCGGCGTATTGTAATCTTCTCGCCATCGCTGATGCGGTATGTGCGGTTGTCAACCGAGAGCATGGCCTGCCCGTGACGGGTGTGGATTTTAAGCTCTATTGTTGCCGTGTCGGGTATCACCACGGGGCGCATGCCGAAGCCATGCGGAGCCAGCGGGGTGAGCAGAAAACAACCGCATTCGGGGGCTACGATAGGGCCTCCTGCGCTGAGCGAGTAGGCTGTAGAACCTGTTGGTGTTGAAACGATTACACCATCACCATTATATTGTGCTACGGTCTGCGAATTGACACTCGCCTCCACCTTAATCATCGTTGCCTCCAGACGCTGTGCCGCCACCTCGTTCAGGGCGGTGATAGGCTTGCCAGCCTCGGAGATACCCTCTATCTCAAGCATGGTGCGGGGTTGCAAGTGCAGGCGATTGTTGGCAATGTCGTCAAAGAGAGCCTCCACGCCGTCGCGTGTGGCTGATGTGAGGAATCCGAGATGGCCGAAGTTGATGGCTGCAACGGGTATGGATTTGTCGCTCAGGCGGTGTATGCCCTCAAGCAGAGTTCCGTCACCACCAAAACATACCATCACCGAGCCAGCAGGCTGCTCGCCAGTGGTTTTTCCATATATTTTTGAGGCATCGATCTTGATGCTGAAGCACTCCTCGATGACCTCGGCAAACTCCTGATTTATCGCATAATCAAACCCGTAGCGCTCAAAGAGCGGCCACAACTGTCCAATATCGCTCTGCGTACGCGCGATTTGTGGACGGGAAAAAAGTAAAATTTTGGTGCTCATATCGAAAAAAATGAGTAACTTTACGTCGCCACGGCGACGTAATCGGGGAAAAAGGCCCTTCGCAGGAGCTTGATTTCCCAAATTTTGTCGGCACGTAAGTGGCGAATTATTATGCAAATATAACGATTTTATGACAAAACTGAGTGTAAACGTAAATAAGATTGCCGTTCTGCGCAATTCGCGTGGCGGCGATGTGCCCAATGTAGTGCGTACGGCTCTCGATATCGAGCGTTTCGGCTCGGAGGGTATCACGGTTCATCCGCGCCCCGATGCGCGCCATATCCGCTATCAGGATGTGCGTGATTTGAAGGCGGTTATCTCGACTGAGTTAAATATCGAGGGAAATCCTATCCCCTCGTTCATCGACCTTGTTATGGAGGTGCGTCCCGCGCAGGTGACACTCGTGCCCGATGCCGAGGATGCCATCACATCGAATGCTGGTTGGGATACGATTCGCAACCGTCAGTATCTTAAGGATATATGCTCGCGCTTTAACGATGCGGGCATCCGTACATCTATCTTTGTCGACCCCGTTGTGGAGATGGTTGAGGCGGCTAAGGAGTGTGAGGCTCAGCGTGTTGAACTCTACACTGAGGCCTTTGCCGCAGGCTATAAGGCCGACCGCGAGGCTGCTATTGCCCCCTATGTCGAGGCTGCCGAGGCGGCACGTCGTGTGGGCTTGGGCTTGAATGCCGGCCACGACCTTAGTCTGGAAAATTTGACCTATTTTGCCGAGCGTATCCCATGGTGTGACGAGGTATCGATTGGCCACGCCCTGATTGCCGATGCTCTCTATTTAGGACTGGAGAATACGGTACAGCTGTACCAGCGCTGTCTGGCTTCAACAAAGTAATATAATTGCCGATGGAAGAGAAAATTACGGCTCTTGAAAATCCTGTTTTCCGCAAGATTTCCGCCATCGTCGATAGGCTCGGCGTGGAGGCCTACGTTGTGGGTGGATATGTGCGCGATTACTACCTGCGTCGCCCCTCGACCGATATAGATGTCGTGGTGGTGGGTAGCGGTATTGAGGTTGCCGAGGCTCTGGGCCGCGAGGTGAAGGGCAAGGTGTCGATCTTCAAGACCTTCGGCACGGCTATGGTGCGCGCCCACGGCACGGAGGTGGAGTTTGTCGGAGCGCGTAAGGAGTCTTATACCCACGACTCGCGTAAGCCGCAGGTCGAGCCCGGTTCGCTGGAGGATGACCAGCGCCGCCGCGACTTTACGATAAATGCTATGGCGTGGTGCCTCAATGGCGACCGCTTTGGTGAGTTGGTGGACCCCTTCGAGGGTATGT
>CAYLRH010000137.1:0-4642 GCA_964385905.1 uncultured Alistipes sp. | reverse complement strand
CCCCACGCAACGGAGTGCATCGAAGCCAAAGAGGCAAGAAAGTAAATATGGTATAAATAGAGAAGTCCACCTCAACGGGTGGACTTTTTTTTGGGAATATTTGCCTACTCATAGAAATTGTATAACAAGAGCTGATTTTAATCTGGTCGCAGGCCGAGAAACCGAAGTTTACGCTGAGCAAATGAGGATTTTGAGAGCGAGTGCAACGCAGAAACAGCCTTGTCAGGAATTTCGTTAGGCAATTTCTACCACGCCATCACAGAGGTCGGCCGTAGCCTCGCGGTGGGTGATGATAATCATTGTACGATGTTTGGCATATTGCGCCAGACGTTGCAGGAGTTGCTGCTCGGTGTCAATATCGAGAGCGGCAGTGGGCTCATCCAAGATTATCACGCTACGCTCACGCAACAGACCACGTGCAATGGCGATACGTTGTGCCTGTCCCTCGCTGAGTCCCACGCCCGACTCCGAGCATGGCGTATCGAGTCCCTGCGGCAAATCGAAGACAAACTCCGCAACGGCCAACCTCAACGCCTCGCACAACTGCTCCTCAGTAGCATCGGGGTTACCCAGCAGCAGATTACTACGCACCGTACCACTCACCAGCGAGTTACCCTGCGGCACATAGGCCACATTACAACGCGTCAGCGACGAGAGCGGCACACTCCGTTCGGCATTATACATCACGGCACGCCCCTGTTGCGGCTCCACAAAGCCCAACATAATACGCACCAGCGTACTCTTTCCAGCGCCCGTGTGGCCAAGGATAGCAGTAACACTGCCCGCAGAGAAGTCGTAAGAAAAATTCTGCAATACATTCTCTCCACCGTTGTACGCAAACGTAACACCCTCCATACGGATACCTACCTTATCACCCATATTCTCGGCGCCACGCTTCTCAAGGGGAATGTTTATCAATTCGTTGATGCGGTCAATGGCCGTAGTGACATGAATGAAGGTGGGTAGCTGACGGCTCAGTTCCAACATGGGGCGCTGCACCTGACCTGCCAGCTGCATAAAGGCGGTCATCATACCGTAGCTGGCTCCCGCCTTCAGACGAAAGACTCCCCACACGAAGGCTGCCATATATCCGCCTGAGAAACCCGCCTGCATCAGCTTACGCGAGAAGAGCGTAAAGCCTGTGCGACGCATCACCTTCTCACGCAGGTCGGCCTGCATATGGTCCAAATCCTCCACCACACGAGGAGTATATTCCATCGAGGAAACGAGTGTACGGTGGTGCATATACTCCTGAATGTGAGTCTGCACGCGCGAATCGACATCGCGAATCTCCTTTGTAAAAAATCTCACCTTGCGGGCATAGAGTCGGCTCAGGACCATGAATATAGGCAGAATAACAGCGATAATCAGCGCCAGACGGTAGTCGAGAAAGGTCAAGAAACATATCGCCGCCACAAACTGTATGCAGGTCACAGCCGTCTGCGGAACAATCAGACAGACCGTGTTGGCGACATTATCCACATCGTCCGAGATGCGGTTCATCACATCGCCCGAGTGCATACGGCCACCATCAACCCAGCGGCTATCCATAATGTGCGCGAAGAGACGATGACGCAGACGAATCTTCATATCTATCTCGCTCTCCACCTCCATGCGCGAAACCATGGTCGAGAGCAATATCTGCATCAGGATACAACCAGCCATAAGCATGATGAAGAGGTAGATGCTACCCTCCTCACGCGAGGTGGCAATATCGACCAGCTGCTTACACACCCACACATAAAAGAGCGACACACCCACATGCACAACGCCTATGGCGGCCTGCAACACGATACGGCCACGCATCCCCTCAGCTGCACGCCACAACCACTTTATGTAGTCACAAACATTCATCTTTTATCGCTAATTTTGTCAAGGTTTCTCCCTCACTTCTCGCTAAATCTCTACCAAGCCATTTTTTATGGCATAGACCACCAGGCTGGCCGTATTCTTGCACCCGCTCTTTTCGAGGATGTTGGCACGATGCTTATCCACCGTACGCTTCGAGATGAAGTGCTTATCGGCAATCTCCTGCGTAGAAAGGCCCTGACATATACCCACCAAAATCTCTATCTCGCGGTCCGAGAGCATATCATGCTCATACTCCGACTCCACCGAGCGCAACGACTGCGAAATAGACTCCAACAGCAGGGCGCTGAAGTATGTTCCGCCTTCGCACACCGTGCGAACAGCCTCCACCACCTCGTCAAACTCCGAGTCCTTCAGCAAAAAACCCTTCGCTCCGCTCGAAGCCATACGCAGGTAGTAGGCGTTATCGCCAAACATCGTCAGCGACACCACCTTCAATTCGGGCATACGCTCCAGCGCACGTTCGGTGGTCTCGGCTCCGTTCATGCCACCCATCGAGTAATCCATAAAGGCCACATCGGGGCGTGCCGCATCCAGCAGCTCCAGAAACTCCTCGCCACTCGACGCCTCGGCCACAACCTCGAAATCGGGATGCGACGCAAGCAACACCTTCAGGCCACGCCGAAAGAGCGAATGATCATCGACAAGGGCTATGCGTACCATCACTTCTTCTCCTTTTTACGACGTTCGGGGCGTGGCTCGTCGATGGCTGCGGGAGAGGATGCGAGGCGTGTGGCTCCACGCACATTCACCTTCACCGAAGCTGTCATACCCTTACCCTTCGATGAGCGAATATCGAACTGACCATTGAGCGAGTTGATACGCGAATTGATATTCGACAGGCCCATGCCGCAATCCATCATCGCCTGCGGGTTGAAGCCACGGCCATTGTCGCTATATTGAAGCTCTAAAATATCGCCAGCCACCGAGAGCGAGAGGCGTATATTGCTACAACCAGAGTGCTTGAGCGAGTTGGAGACAAGCTCACACACTACGCGATACATGATAACCTCAATATCAGTATTGTATCGTTCGCCACGCAGATTTGTCGCAAACGAAATCTTCACATTATGCAACGACACCGAGCGGTCGATAAATGTCTTTATACCTCGAGCAAGGCCGAAATCGGTCAGCACATGCGGAGAGAGGTTATTCGAAATCTCGCGTAACGAACGCACAGCCTCCTCGACAACGTAGAGCGTATTGTCGAATATCTCCTTTCGCTCGGCATCCATCTCCGTACGCGAGAGTGCCGAGAGCGAAATCTTTGCCGACGACAGCAACGGGCCCAAGCCGTCGTGCAACTCCTTCGAGAAGTTGGCACGCGTCTTCTCCTCGGTACGAAGCACGGCCGTGAGGATGCGTTTATCGGTCATCTGACGATGGCGATTCAGGCGGTCGATATAATCGATGAGTCTATCCAGCAACACCACGCCCACCGACACGCATATCGACACAACAATATCGAACCACACCAGCGTACCCAACGGAATAGGATGGCCATAGCTCATCCACAGCTGCAATACACGCTGACTGGCCAGCACCATAAAGCCGATGATAAAGAGTATCCAAATCGAGTTATACTTCGTGGCACGCACCAGACGCACCGCGTAGTACATGGCAATGAATTGGATGATGATTGCCAAATAGAGCAAGATTCTGATTGTCATAAACTACACTTTTACGGTTTAACAACTCTTGCAACAGGCTCCACTTGAGCCCGAAACTAATTCAATATACGCTCCAGATATGGTATTCTGTCGTATGCCGTCATATCAATCTGCACAGGCACAACAGCCACATAGCCGTTAGCCAAAGCCCACTCGTCGGTCTGCTCGTCGCAGGGCTCGTAGTTATCGAAAGCGCCTGAGAGCCAAAAATATCGCTTGCCATGCGGACTCTGGTGCGGATAAAACTCCTCACGCCAAATACCGCGACACTGACGGCAGATGCGTATGCCCTTGATATCCATAGGGTCTATGTCGGGAACATTGACATTCAGGCACAGACGGCCACCACCCTCGACGGGGTTCTCCAGCACCGAGGCGATAATCTGGCGGGCATAGTGCTTCGCAGCCAAGAAATCGGCATCGGGCGAGTGGTCCGTAAGCGATAGACCTACGGCGGGACAGTCGTAGAAGCTACCCTCGATGGCGGCGCCCATAGTACCCGAATAGAGTACGTTGATACCGGCATTTGAGCCGTGGTTGATACCCGACACCACCAAATCGACCTTCTGGCCGAGAAGCAGGTGGTCGAAGGCTATCTTCACACAATCGACAGGCGTGCCCGAGAAGGAGTATATCTGCAAGCCCTCCTCCTCATGTTGCAGCTCCAAAAACAGAGGCTCATTCATGGTTACCGCCTGCGAGCGGCCACTCTGGGGCGTGAGTGGAGCCACTGCAATCACCCGACCAAACTCGCGTGCGACCTCGATGGCTGCCGCAAAACCGCGAGCCTGATAGCCATCGTCGTTAGAAACAAATATCAATCTATCGTTTTTCGTCATTATTCAGATTAATGCGGGACATAGGCGTGCCCCTATTACACAAAAACTCTATTTACAAAGGTAAAAAAATATTCCGATTTTTTCTCTTATGCCCGATTTTTTCTCGCACGCAAAAGAAATTCCTCACTCGGCGGTTGCAGATGTGAAAAATTACCACTAATTTTGGGTAATTTTGCATACCTTTCTACTCTTCGAACTTTGGAGCCGCCTGCGGCGACCAAAGCCCCTGCCTGAGGCGGGGGTTGGGGGTGGGTCAGACTTGTA
>CAYLRH010000136.1:0-4645 GCA_964385905.1 uncultured Alistipes sp. | reverse complement strand
TTCGTGGGGATTCTATGATTAGTGTGCTGTATTGTGCGGTGTGAACTGCCCGCAAAACACACATTTATGTCAAAAAAGACAATTATTTTTTCGATCGTTCTTATTATTGTAGCGACTTTTTTCGGGTCAGAGATGTTTTTAGATGAGGAACTTGTGCAGAGCGTAACAGTTCCCGAGCAGACCCTAAACATCGCCGAGATGGCGACGGAGAGCGCAGAAGTTGAAACCCAGATGCAGGAGTGGGTCATCTCCTCGTATGATGAGATGATGCGCCGCATTAGTGAAGAGGAGGGGCAGGATTGGTTGCTGATGAGTGCCATCGCCTACAATGAGTCGAGATTCCACTCGGATCTCATCTCTAAGCAGGGTGCTATTGGCTTGATGCAGATTATGCCTATCGTCGGCAAGCAATTCAATGTTGCCAAGGAGAATATTGTTGATCCAGAGACCAACATCCGTTTGGCTGGAAAGCTCCTTAAGCAGATTGACAAGACATTGAAGCTTGCACCCACAACCTCAGCGAACGATCGCTTGAGTATTATTCTCGCATGCTACAACGGCGGTATTGGACACGTGTCGGATGCGCGTCGTTTGGCAAAGAGCAACGGAGAGGATTACAATTCGTGGGAGGTCGTAGCCCGTTATTTGAAGATGAAGGCCGACCCCGCAGTGTATGAGAGCGAATTGGTCCGTTATGGAAAGTTTACAGGAAGCCGCCAAACAGAGGCTTATGTGCGAGAGGTTATGAAGCGTTACAACCTCTATCAAGACCTGATTTACAATGGTGGCAACATGGTTGCTCAGGTGAAGTAAAGAAAAAAGAGTCGATGTGAATCGACTCTTTTTTTTGTTATATGTGTAATGTTATTTCTTCTGCTTGTTATCTGCACCTCTGTTGGTGTAGAGGAAGCGGCGAATCTTCTTCGAGGGAGTCTTCTCAAACTCATTCTCCTCCTCGACAACCTCTGCAATGCGTGAGAAGCGATTAACCTTCGAGTTAACATATTTCATTACCTCCTGCTTAATCTCATCCATACGCTTGTTCCACTCATCCTTCTTCAGGTTCCACTCGTCACGCGTAACCTCAAGCTTTGTCATAAACTCATCCTTGAGCTTCTCGATAGCCTCTGAATCGAAGTGAACGAGGGCAATAAGACGACCATTATCCTCGGTTACAACCGACTCCGAAACGAAGGCGTGAGAGTTAAGCACAGTCTCAATCTCCTCAGGATAGATATTCTCACCGCTGGGACCAAGAATCATATTCTTCAAACGGCCCTTGATGAAGAGGTAACCATCCTCATCAATATAGCCGAGGTCACCCGTGCGGAACCATCCATCCTCGGTAAACACGTCGGCCGTAGCCTCAGGATTCTTGTAGTAACCCTGCATAACGCATGCGCTGGTAGTAACAATCTCACCATGGCCAGTCTCGGGGTTTACATTATCAAGGCGAATTGTCACACCCTCCATTGCGGGACCCGTAGCACCCAACTTTACAGCAGGCGATATCTGACCGGCAATAAGCGGAGCTGTTTCGGTAAGACCATAACCGATTGCGTAGGGGATATTAGCCTCCATCAAGAACTGCTCAACACGCTCATCGAGCTTCGAACCTCCGATAAACAGACGCGCACGACCTCCGAAAGCCTGATTAAGTTTCTTACCGGCAATGCGATGCAAGAAACGACGGATAAACCCAACGCCGTAGAGCGTACTCATAAACTTGGTTGCTGTGAACTTACCCAAAATCTGTGAGTTGTAAATCTTCTCGATAATCAACGGCACAATCAAGAAACACGTGGGACGAACCTTGCGCAGTGCGGGCAACAGAACCGATGGGGTAGGAGGCTTCTCCAGATATGTGGTACTTGCTCCTGTGGCAAATACATAAAGCATTCCGAGAGAACACTCGTACGTATGTGACAAAGGCAATACCGACAGCATAGAATCTTCTGTGCCGATGGGATATAATTTATATATATAGTTAATCTGCTGAGCAAGATTACTATGTGTCAGCATAACACCCTTAGGCTGTGATGTCGTACCTGAGGTGTAGATAATAACCGCCAAATCCTCCGGCTTGGGAACGCCTGCCTCGCCCTGCTCCTTAACGGTCTGAGATATTACACTCAGATTCTTGGTGCGGATAACGATATTTAACTTAGCTACAGTATCCTTAGATAACTTGGTGAACAAACGGTCTGAAACCATCAATGCCTTTGACTCAGAATGCTCAATCAACAAGTCGAGTTCAGCACCGGTAAAATCAGGCAGGATGGGGACTGCGACCATTCCTGCAGTCACAATGGCGAAATAGCACACACCCCAGTTGGGCATACTGCTACTCAACAGCGCTACCTTATCGCCAGCATTCAATCCAGCGCCCAGCAACATCTCCTGAACCTCTTTTACACGACGACCGAATTCGCTATACGTGACATCCTCCGAGCCAAGCATTGAGAATGCAACTTTGTCTGAATACTTCTCCACACTGCTGTGAAGAATCTCGTAAAGTGTATTAAAATTCGTGGTAAAAAGGATAATTCTTAATAATTTTGTACGAAGATAGCTAAAAAATATTAAAAATCGGTAATTTTGTGTCTAAATAGGTAAATAAAATGCATAAATGATCTGCAAAGAGCATATAAAGAGTATTGCAAAGGGTTTGGGCTTTGATTTATGTGGCATTACAGAATGTCGCAAATTCACCCTTAACGAGCAGGCATATATGCAGTGGCTCAACAATGGCTACGGCTCTACACTTGACTATATGCGCAACCATCTCGACAAACGATTTGATGTTCAGCAGTTAGTCGAAGGAGCCAAATCAGTCATCGCATGTGCCGTAAGCTATAAATCGGAGATTAGTGGGGGATATGCCGAATCGGACAGTTGCAAAATAGCCTCGTATGCCTGCAATCGTGATTACCATAAGACAATTAAGAAGATGCTAACCTCGCTTCTGCGCGAATTGCAGTCGCAGTATCCCGACCTGCAAGGCCGTGCCTTTGTCGATTCTGCGCCATTGCTCGAAAAGCAATATGCCGTCGAGGCTGGCCTGGGTTGGATAGGCCGCCAGTCGTTGCTCATAACTCCCGAATATGGGTCGTATGTTTTGTTAGGTGAGTTGGTTATAAATGCTGAGGTGGATTGCTATGATAAGCCTCAAGTTGGCATAGGTTGTGGCGAGTGTCGCCGATGCATGGAGGCTTGTCCCACGTCGGCCATTGTGGCTCCTATGACAATCGACACCTCAAAGTGCATCTCGTGTCGCACGATAGAGTCGGAGAATGACTCGAATATAGATTTACACGGCTGGATATTTGGCTGCGACGAGTGCCAGAATTGTTGTCCATATAACTGTAATGCAGCGCCTCATAGCAACACATCGTTTAATCCTCTTTTCGACCCGCGCAATATCTCGGCCCAGCAGTGGCTCGCAATGAGTGAGGAGGGGTTTTCTGAACGATTTGGCACAACGCCCCTCAAACGCAGTGGCTTGGAGAGAATAAAAAGAAATATAAAATAAGCGGCTACTATGGCCGCTTATTCTACTCTATAACGTTACCCGCTTTGTCAATGTAAAACTCTTCGCAATCCACTCCGACGCGAGCCTTGCCATTGTAAAACGACGAAACTTCTTCGTATATAGTGGGGATAATCAACTCTCCACTCTTGTCGATAAAACCCCACAAATCATCCTTCATAACAGCGGCCATCCCCTCGCTGAAAAACTCAGCATCGTCATACTTGGGCTTGGCAATCCACTCGCCCGCGTGGTTTATATATCCCCATTTGTCACACTGTAGCACCACAGCAGCACCTTCGCGGAAGGCGTATGCATCGTCGAATTGTGGCGCAATCACCATCTCACCACTCGTGTTGATGTAGCCATACTTGCCGTCAATCTTCACAAATGCCACACCTTCGGTAAATGAGTCCGCATCCTCAAACTTGAAATCTATCACAAGCTCATTCTTATAATTTATATATCCCCACTTATCGCCCAATTGTGCCGGCGTAGGATTGACGGGGTGGGGCAGAGCCATATTATCGTAAATCATCGGAATCAGCTCGTTGAACTCGTCGTCAAAGAGTCCGTACTTGCCATCCTTTTCGGCCATATACATAAGTATATCGGGGCGTGCTTCGTTACAATAGCCAAATAAATCATCATAGATGATTGGCATTATCTCCTCGCCAGCCTTATTTATATAGCCACATTTCCCGTTGACCCACACTTCCATTCTCTCTGATGCGCGCTCTGGAGCGTAGCTATACTGCGCAGGTATCAATATTTCGCCCGATGGGCTCTTGTAGCCATAATATCCATCCTCCTCGAAGCGGATAAACTCCTCGTCGGGAAGAGATTTCAGGTATTCTGCTCGTGTCATAGCGGTGGGTGTATTTTATATAAAAAATTCGGTTCTCGGAGCAAAAAAAGTAAAAAAGTGCGTTAGTCACTGACTCATAACGCATTAAACGGCAAATCTCGGAAATGGTAACAATGGCAAAAAAGCAAGGAAATGAAAGGTAATGAAGAGGGACGGTTTTCAAATCATTACCTGATAACGGAGTAAGATTCTTCCTTGTGTCGTCACGTTTCATCGTTCTGCGTTAGTTTGCATATCAATGTATAACT
>CAYLRH010000135.1:0-4648 GCA_964385905.1 uncultured Alistipes sp. | reverse complement strand
GCGTCTGCCCGTAGGTGGTGCATTCCACTCACCGCTGATGGAGGCCGCTCGTGCCGAGCTGGAGCAGGCTATCGCCGAGGTAGAGTTCAAGACTCCCGTATGCCCCATCTATCAGAATGTAGATGCAAAGCCCCAGACCGAGCCTGAGGTTATCAAGACAAACCTTATCGCACAGCTTACAGCTCCGGTACGTTGGACACAGATTTCAAAGAATATGATTGCCGATGGCGTAGATGAGTTCACCGAGTTAGGCCCTGGCACTGTACTTCAGGGACTTATTAAAAAAGCTGACGCAAACGCAGTCGTAGAGTCAAAAGCTACAATGTAATCTTCAAGCTAAATTATAAATTAGCTTATCCTTACAAAAAAAATTACCGTCAAGTTCAAACTTGGCGGTTTTTTTTATTATATTCATAAAAATAATTAAAAATCACTTGTTAAAAACAACAAAAGTGATTATATTTGCGTTAAGAAGAAAAAACCATATTTATACCTTACAGATATGTCGTCTTTAACCGAATTTTTCAACATTCAACCCAACGAAAACCTGAAGGGCATCACACACAAGAACAATATCATCAAGCGCAACATAATCGCTTACATGGCCGTAAATGGCGAATGTACCCTCTCAGAGCTGACTAAAGAGCTACACATAAGCGTTCCTACAATCACCAAGCTGGTACAGGAACTTATCGAGGAGAATATCGTCAACGACCTTGGCAAGGTCGAGACTCCGGGAGGCCGCCGCCCCAATGTTTTCGGACTGGCAAATTCTGCAATCTATTTTGCTGGTGTTAATGTAGGTCGTGACAATATGTCGTTCGTAATTACCGACCTGCAAAACAATATTATCAAAGAGGTTATCGACACCTCGTTCGAGCTACAAAATCGCCCCCAATGTTTAGAGAAGATATGTTCTAATATCGAGAACTTTATCAACGACTGCGGCATCGACCGAGCAAAGATTATCGGTTTGGGCGTATCTATCGTAGGTCGAGTAAATCCCGAAACTGGTCGTAGCTATATGTACTTCACCTCAAGCGAGGAGTCATTGCGCGATATTATCGAGAAGCGAGTGAACATTCGCGTATTATTGGAGAACGACACTCGCGCACGTTGCTATGCAGAGTACAATTGTGGCCGCTCGAAGGATGAGAGCAATGTGATTTATCTGCATTTGGGTCGCGGTGTGGCAATCGGTATTGTGATTGACGGCAAGTTGTACTACGGTAAGAATGGTTTCGCAGGAGAGTTCGGACATATCCCCTTCTTCGATAATGAGAAGATTTGTGCCTGCGGCAAGAAGGGTTGCTTGGAGACCGAGGTATCAGGTATCGCTATCGAGGAGAAGCTCATCACATTGATTAAGAGTGGCGTCAACACCATTCTTCGTGACAAGTACGACCGTGGCGAGCAGATACATATCAACGATATTATCGCGGCAGCACAGAACGACGACAACCTCTCTATCGAGCTTATCGAGGAGGTAGGCGAGAAGTTGGGTAAGGCTGTTGCGTTCCTTATCAATACGTTCAACCCCGAAACTGTTATCGTAGGTGGTAACTTGGCTGCGGCAGGTGACTACATTATGCTGCCTCTCAAGTCTTCGACAAACAAGTACTCGTTGAACTTGGTTTATAAGGATACCAAATTCCGCCAGTCGAAGATGGGCGAGAATGCCAACGCATGGGGCGTGGCGATGTTGATCCACAACAAGATTATCGGATTATAATCACTCCGCCATGAACATCGAGGGAAATCTGTGCAGACTACGAGCCTTAGAGCCTGAGGATCTCGATGTTATGTATGGCTGGGAAAATGATACTGACACATGGCGAGAAAGCGGGACTGTAGCCCCGTTTTCTCGCCATGTGCTTTCTCGTCTTATTGACGAGCAACAGTTTGATATATATGCCACCCGCCAGATGCGTTTGGTTATAGAGTCGCACGGAGGTGAGGCCGTGGGAGCTGTTGACCTGTTTGAGTTCGACCCTCATAATATGCGGGCAGGCGTTGGCATTATCGTCGCCCCGCCCTACCGATGTCAGGGATTTGCGCTCGATGCGTTGCAGACATTGGAAAAGTATGTGCGTGAAGTATTGCGTATGCATCAGTTGTGGTGTAGCATAAGTGCTGATAACGCGGCCAGCCATGCTCTATTTCAAAAGGCTGGATATAGCGAATGCGGATGCCGCAAGGAGTGGCTACTGACGCCTGATGGAGCAATAGATGAGGTGCTGATGCAGAAGATATTATAACAAAAGAGGCCGCTAAAGCGACCTCTTTATTATTTTTGCGCCCATATCGGGCCACTCGTTGTAGAAGCGTTCGATATACTCTTTCTCTTGGTCAGTGCAACCTACCATCAGTTTCATCTCGGCATCACCCTTATCCAAATCGACGGTACAAATCACAGCGTCCAACCGTTGTGCTGAATCACTTCCTAACCACACATCAATGCCCTCGCCATCGTTTGAGGATGTGCCATCCAGATAACCATAATCCAACGCGTACACTATCTCCGGGAAACGGGGGTGATGCGAGCCGCGAGGGCGGTCAATAACAATCTTGCTACGCTCAAGCAGAGAATCCAGTCGCTGCCAAAAAATATCGTTTCTACTCATTTTCAATCAATTCATCATCTTCATCTACAAAACTCTCCTCAACCAGACGTTCTGGTAGGCGGGCCTTAGTGTTAAGCCCCAGCTTGTGCATTCTTTCTCCGACTCGGATAAGATTATTATTTCCGTGACAGAAACGCTTATACGCCTTATCATACGATGCCTGCGCCTGCTTCAGACCATTTCCAACACCCTCCAACTCGGAGGTAAAAGCGACAAGCTGGTCATACAGTTTTACACCGAGGTCGATAATCTTTTCCTGATTCTTTGTCTGGTCATCGCGTCGCCACAAGTCGTCCACCAATTTCAGCAAAGCAAACAAGTTGGTCGGCGAGGATATAACAACCTTCTTATCGTAGGCGTCGTTCCATATCGAATGGTCCTCCTTTAGCGCATCTAAGAACGCAGGCTCATTTGGGACAAACATCACGACAAAATCGGGCGACTGCATCAGCTGCTGGTACTTCTTGGCACTAAGCTCCTTAACGTGCTGTCTTACGGATGTAATATGCGCCATCATAGCTGCCCTGCGTTCAGTCTCAGTCTGCGCCGAAACATAGTTCACATAGGCCGTAAGCGACACCTTCGAGTCAATTATCACACGTTTATTATTAGGCAGATGCAACACCACATCCGGACGCAGATTATTCCCCGCCTCATCCTTAACGTTGAGCTGTGTCTGGTAATGCACGCCACGTATCAGATTCGAACTGTCGAGAATCGTCTCAAGAATCACCTCACCCCAATCACCCTGCACCTTCGAGTTTCCACGCAGGGCATTTGTAAGATTTGTGGTTTCGGTGGTAATCTGCACATTTAGCTCCATCAACCGCTGAAGTTCGTTTTTCAACGCTCCGCTCTGCTCGTTCTGATGCGTAAAGATACTCTCTACGCGGGTACGAAACTCTACGATATTATCTTTGAACGGTTTAAGAATCAAATCCATCGACTCACGATTCTCCTCTTTGAAACGACGGCTCTGCTCGCCCAGCACATCACCGGCCAAGGCCTTAAACTGCTCACGCATCGTCTGCTCCATCTCCTCCTGCGAACGCATCTTCTCGACCATCAGGCGCTGCTCGGCAGCCAACTCCGTCTCGGCCTTCACGCGAGCCATCTGCTCCTCCTCGCGTGCACGACGCTCCGCATCAAGAGCCTCCGTCTGTACAGAAAAAGCCTCCGCCTGAGCCGACAGCGAAGCATCGAGATTTTGTAAATTGGCATTTGCCGTCAACAATTCGTTGCTAATGCTATGCACTCTGCCTCGCTCGCGCAACCACAGCACAAGAAAAATAATAGTCGCAAGAGCCAAAATAGCTATTATACCATATATAAGTTCCATCATTATTCAAATTTGCTGTTAACAAAGATAGTCACTTTTCCCGATATATAGCCAATCATATACGTATAAAAAAATGTGCCGGGGATATTTTCCCCGACACACGCGACAATTAACATCTTGCGGATAGTTAGAACATATATGCCGCTCCGACATAGAAGTTTCTATTGTTTAACTTATCACCCGAATCTTGTGCAATATTAACCAAGCCCCAATCATATCCCAGATAGATACGGTAATGGTCAAACATCGACACACCTGCTCGCAGGCCCAATCCAAAATCGAAACGTTTCAAGCCATCTGAGCTGAACACATCGGGTTTTGAGGCTACATCACCTACGGTCATCTTATCGGTTCCAAACAAACCCACTCCGAAATATGGTCCGAACGACCCGAAGATACCGAAGCTACTGTTCTTAAAGGCGTAGTGATAACCGATATGAAGAGGAATCTCAAGATAATAAGGGCGCGAGGTGATGCTTACACTCTCATCATCGATGGTGGTAGATAGCTTTGCACCCTTTGAGCTGAGTAGCACCTCACCCAAGAAGTAGAATCCGTCATAGATAAACGGAGCCCCTATCTCCATACGAAAGCCTGCACGAAAACCTATACGCGAATCCGAGGAGAAGGGATTTGCATCCGATTCGATGGCATAATTACTGACGTTCATTCCGCCCGTAATACC
>CAYLRH010000134.1:0-4649 GCA_964385905.1 uncultured Alistipes sp. | reverse complement strand
CGCAGTTGTTTAAAATGGGGATTTGTGCTAAAGTCCTTCGATTTTGAGTGCTCAAAGATAAATACTCCTCCATCTTTCAACAACCCTTTCTCGAAGACCAAATCAATCACTTGCTCGCTACCCTCAAGGTCGTATGGCGCATCCGAGAAAATAATATCATACTTTTTTGTACAACTCTTCAGGTACAAGAATACATTTGCCTTAACGGGATGCAGATTATCAAATCCGAACGTCTTTGCCATTGACCGGATAAAGTTATAATGGACCGCATTAATCTCTACGGAGGTGACGGCTGCTACACCACGCGATGCAAACTCATAGCTGATAGAACCCGTGCCGGCAAACAAATCCAAGACCTCAAGGTCCTCGAAATCGACCATATTACCCAGCACGTTAAACAGATTCTCCTTTGCAAAGTCGGTAGTAGGGCGAGCTCGTAGGTTTTTGGGTGGGACAATAGTACGGCCTCCGCATCGGCCACTAATTATTCTCATGCTTGTTAGCTATTGTATAAGTGTGTATAATATATATAAGGTAAAAAGAATGTCCGCCCCAGCGGAGCGGACATCTTATCCTTGTAGCCGCAGGAGATTACTCCCAGTTACCGGCCTCGTTGTTGCTACCCTCCATTGAACCGAACTTCAGACCAGCATACTCGTTAAAGTTGTTAACACGGTCGTCGATAAGGTTAATGATGTTCTGACGGAATGCAACGGTGTCAAGGTATGCCTTGTAAGGTGCGCGGCACTCTACAACGGGAACCAAAACGTTTGCACCAGTCATAACCTTAGCAGCCTCGAGAATAAACTCAACCTTGTTGTCAGTGTGGGGGATATAACGCAAGTTCTGGATATCCTCCTTAGAGAGCTTACGAGGGTTGAAGATTGTGTCGATAACAGCGATGCTGTACTTCTCTACGTTCTTCTTACCAGCCTTCTTCAACTGAGCCATAGCAACTGAGTCATCCTCGTCAACGAGCTTACGCTCCATCTCCAAAGAGTCGTTCAAGATGAAATAGATGAGTGAATCGAAATCACCTGTGAACTGCTGATACTTGCTCTTGTAAGCACGCTCAGCTGCACGGATGTCCTTCAACTTAACGGTTACAGCTGCATTACGCTCTGCCAGCTGCTTCTCAAAGCTAAGCGGAGTGTGAATCAATGTAGCAACCACATAAACAAGTCCGATGATAATCAGACCAAGAATAAATTGTACTGCCTTTTTCATTTTTTAGTTATTTGTTATTAAGTTTGTATCAAATTTAACACGATAAAATGCCACAACGATGCTTAACACTTATATCGCAGGCCAAATTTACGCAAAAATCTCTTTCGAAACAACAATTAGCCAAAAAAAAGTTGTAGAAAAGTTGTCTGAGTACCTTTCTACGCCCGATTATTCGCAAATTTTCGTGTTAAACGGCTATGCAGGCACCGGAAAGACCACACTTATCTCTGCTGTGGTGGATGTTTTGGCCGATATGGGTACCAAGTGCGTATTGTTGGCTCCGACGGGACGTGCCGCAAAGGTTTTGTCGCGTTACTCGCATCGCGAAGCGTTGACAATCCACAAGCGTATTTATCGCGAAAAGACCAACGCCGACTACGAATCAAAATTTTCGCTCAACATAAATAAGGAGCGTGGGGCAGTCTTTATCGTCGATGAGGCTTCAATGTTGTCGGACTCGTCGGGCGAAGGCCAGATTTTTGGTAGCGGCTCACTGTTGGATGACCTTATCAAATATGTTCGCAGTGGCAAAGAGTGCCGCCTGATTCTCGTTGGCGACAATGCCCAGCTACCGCCCGTCGGGGCAGATTACTCACCGGCATTGGACGAATCGGTAATGCAGGGGTATGGCGATGTTGTCTATGCCTCGATGGACGATGTGGTGCGCCAAAGTTCCGAATCGGGAATACTCTTTAATGCTACGATGGTGCGTTGTATGCTTGAGAATGGATTGTGCGAGGTGCCACGTTTTGAGATGAATTTTCCAGATATTGAGTCCATCAATGGTGGGGAGATTATGGAGAAATTGCAGGATTGTTACGACCGTTACGGTCGCGAGGAGACAATCGTCATCACCCGCTCAAATAAACGAGCCAACAGATATAATGAAGGTATACGCCGCTACAATCTCTCGGCCGAGGAGGCTATCGAGAGTGGCGATATGCTGATGGTAGTAAAGAATAATTACCACTATACGGAGCGCATCGAGGAGTGCCCCATGAGTTTTATGGCCAATGGTGATATAGCGCTTCTGAAACGCATACGTCGCTTCGAGGATTTTTACGGGTTTCATTTCGCCGAAGCCGTATTATCATTTCCCGATTACAACGACACAGAGATAGAGTGCAAAATCCTGCTCGACACCATCGCATCCGAATCACCATCGCTAACGCGGGAGGAGAGCCGTCGTCTGTTTGATGAGGTAGAGAAGGACTACACCGACATAAAGAGCAAGATAAAACGTTACAAGGAGATTCGCGAGAATCCCCATTTCAATGCCGTGCAGGTAAAATTCGCCTATGCCGTAACGTGTCATAAGGCACAGGGAGGTCAGTGGCGTGCCGTATTTGTAGATAGATGCCTGTTTGGCGACGAGCCCATGACACGCGATATGTTACGTTGGTTATACACAGCTTTGACACGTGCCACAGATAAGCTCTATTTGGTTAATTTTGACGAACGATTCTTTGAATAGTCCGCCAAAAAGGCTATCTTTGCTCACTAAAACCCACTTTAAATGGCTGCAGAAAAAAAATATGTGGAGACACCTCTGATGAAGCAATATTATCAGATAAAGTCAGTCCATCCCGATGCTATATTACTATTCCGTGTAGGCGACTTCTACGAGACATTCGGCGAAGATGCCATCAAAGCAAGTTCAATACTTGGCATTACGCTCACGCGACGTGCCAATGGTGCAGCATCGTTTGTTGAGCTGGCTGGTTTCCCGTTTCATGCCGTTGATGTGTATCTGCCCAAGTTGGTACGTGCTGGCGAGCGCGTAGCCATCTGCGAACAGCTGGAGGACCCCAAGACCGTTAAGGGACTCGTTAAACGTGGCGTGATTGAACTCGTCACTCCGGGTGTGGTATTGGGTGATAATATCCTTCCCAACAAGGAAAACTCGTTCCTCGCATCGGTATTCTTTGGAGTCAAGCAGACAGGTATAGCATTTCTGGATATCTCGACAGGCGAGTTCTATATGGCTCAAGGCGATGACCGCTATATCGACAAACTGATTTCAAACCTCTCTCCCAAGGAGGTGCTTTATCAGCGTGGGTATGAGGACCGTTTTCAAAACTCATTTGGCAATCGCCTCTACACATACCGTCTTGACGATTGGATTTTCTCGTCGGAGCTGAATTACGACAAGCTCTGCAAGCAGTTTGGCACAAAGTCGCTCAAGGGCTTTGGTGTTGACGGCTTGCAGGAGGGCATTGCGGCTGCGGGTGCGATTTTGTATTATCTTGAGTTCACCGAGCATCGTGAGATTTCGCACATCACATCCATATCGCGCATCGACCAGAATGAGTTTGTATGGATTGACAAGTTCTCAATCCGCAACCTCGAACTATTCTCATCTAACGGCTCACAAAGCAAAAGCGGCTTTGCTGATGTCATTGACCGTACCCTGACCTCAATGGGAGGTCGCCTGCTGAAGCGCTGGGTGGCAATGCCTCTTGTTGATGTGGAGCGCATACGTCGTCGTCAGGATGTAGTTGAGATTTTAACCAAGGATGCCGATCTGGCCGAGGCTCTGCGCGAACAAATATCGGCCATAGGCGATTTGGAGCGTATATCATCACGTATAGCTGCTGCACGCATCCTGCCTCGCGAGTTGGTACAGCTGAAAAATTCACTTACGGCTGTGGAGACCCTGAAGGCTCTCTTGGAATCAACCGACCATGAGCAGCTGCATGACATTGCAGCCCACATCGACCCGATAATTGAGTTGCGCGACAAACTGGCGCAGGAGATATACCCCGACCCTGCAAACAATCAAATCCAGAAGGGCGGAATCATCGCCGATGGTGTATCGGCTGAGTTGGACGACCTGCGTCGTATCGCTATGCACGGCAAGGATGTGCTGCAACAAATCCTGCAACGCGAGAGTGAGGCTACGGGCATTCCGTCACTGAAGATTAGCTACAACAATGTGTTCGGATACTATATCGAGGTCCGCAACACACATAAGGATAAAGTTCCTGAGTCGTGGATTCGCAAGCAGACCTTGACGGCAGCTGAGCGATATATCACCGAGGAGCTAAAGGAGTACGAGGAGAAGATTCTCGGAGTTCAGGACCGTATTTTGGCTATCGAGCAGGAGATATACAACCGCTTGATTCAGTTTGCCACGACGCATCTGAAAGCAATCCTCCATGACGCTGCAACCATAGCACGCATTGACTGCCTGCAATCGTTTGCCCGTATGGCGTGCGAGTGCCGCTATGTACGTCCCGTGCTTGATGAGGGCAAAAAGATAGATATTCGTGAGGGCCGCCATCCCGTTATCGAGCGACTGCTTTCGGTGGGAGAGGAGTATATCCCTAACGATGTCCTGCTCAACGACAGCGACCAGCAGATTATGATGATTACGGGCCCCAATATGTCGGGTAAGTCGGCGTTGCTAAGACAGACCGCAC
>CAYLRH010000133.1:0-4665 GCA_964385905.1 uncultured Alistipes sp. | reverse complement strand
AACGCCATTGCCGACAACCACCCAGAGGTGTATATGATTGTGCTGTTGATTGACGAGCGCCCCGAGGAGGTTACTGAGATGGCTCGCAACGTTAAGGCCGAGGTTGTGGCTTCAACCTTCGATGAGCAGGCATCGCGCCACGTGAAGGTTGCCGAGATGGTACTGGAGAAGGCAAAGCGTATGGTCGAGTGCGGCCACGATGTGGTTATCTTCCTCGACTCTATCACGCGTTTGGCACGCGCCTACAACTCGGTGCAGCCCGCATCAGGTAAGGTGTTGTCGGGAGGTGTGGATGCCAACGCTCTGCACAAGCCCAAGCGTTTCTTTGGTGCGGCACGTAACACCGAGGAGCGAGGCTCGCTTACAATCATCGCTACGGCTTTGATTGATACGGGTTCAAAGATGGACGAGGTTATCTTTGAGGAGTTCAAGGGTACGGGTAATATGGAGTTGCAGCTCGACCGCAAGCTCTCTAACAAGCGAGTATATCCCGCCGTGGATGTTATCTCGTCGGGTACACGTCGTGAGGATTTGCTGCTCTCGCGCGAGGTGATGAACCGCACGTGGGTTATGCGCAAGTATCTCTCGGAGATGACAACCGTAGAGGCGATGGAGTTCCTGCAAAAACAGATGGGAATGACCGAGTCGAACGAGGAGTTCCTCGCTACGATGAATCAATAAAAAAGGTGTCCCAATGGACACCTTTTTTTTATTCGTAGGGATATTATATCCTCGGTCGTCTCACCATATCAACGAGCGTCACAACAACATATACAATTATACTATACAGCGGAGCAATCAATGCCACCTTAAATCCGCTGCAATATACCGAAAATGGAATTCCGCTACCCATCTTTGCACACACTCCTGCCATATCGTGTATTCCCCACAAGAATGAGTAAATACCCACAGCCAAAGCCACCTTGCCCAATGACTTCACCCACGCAGGCGCTTTCCAAGCGGCAAACAAGGCGCACACCAATACTAATGTAATAACAGCCATACACGGCCAACCACCCGCCATAAATATTTGCGACAATGACATTCCGGGCTCAGGCTCCGAAATTGCAATCTCCTTTACTGGGGTTTCAGAAGTTGCATACTGAACAACTTGTAATAAATTTGACAACATAATTTTTTCAGTTTTTAAGTTCAACATTTTGTTTTAGGAACCTGATGCAAAATTACACATAGAGTGCCGCACGTCCAATTTTTCAATGTGTCAAAACCCCTCCAAGTCGTGTCAAAAGGCCCTGTTCACCCCAATAAGGGGATTTGACAAAAACCCCTCTATGGCTTTTTCGTATGAAATTGCTATATTTGTGATGAAGAATTAGGAAAATGAAAAGATATTTATACATAGTAACCTATTGGTGTGTGGCGACGGTGGTATTGGCGCTGATTTTTGTCAGCTTCGACTACCCCTTCTCAATGGCTCTATTTATGGGAACAATGTTTCTGCCAGCATTGCTATGCCTAAGGCTGATGTTGCCACAAGTGAGTTTCAATAACAAATGGGTGGGATTGCGCGACTCGGCATTTATCGTTACGGGTACGATAATCCTCACCATATTACTATTACTTATCGCCAACATAAGCACAAAGCCCTATGTTATGACCAACATCATTCCCGAAGCGCTGACCAACCCCATATTTATATCTATCCTGTTGTTGGCCGTTGCGTTGCCGCAGGTGTGGCTCGAACGCTGGCTTGCAAAACAGGCAAAGAAGGCTCCGCAACCGATAGATTTTGTTTCCGACCGTAGGCGCGTAAGCATAATGATGGACGATATTACATACGTTGAGAGCAACGACTCTGAGGTGTGGATTCACACCACCTCAGGCGAGAGCCACCGCACAAAGACCACCATAACGCAGTGGGCGTCAATTCTCGACAATGGCGACTTTGTTCGCATACATCGCGCATATCTGGTAAATAGCCGCTATGTCAGCGATGTAGGCTCTGCGACACTCTCTATTGGCGAGGTTGCGCTCCCTATTTCTCGTAAATATCGCGACCACGTAAATCAGACTCTAACCGTTAGCGAGGCGTAATGGTAAAATCTACCTAAAAAGATTGCAACTCTCGCCCGCCGATTGTATCTTTGTGTAAATATGGCACTCATGAAAAATAATAGAATATTGATACTCGTAGCCCTTGAGGCCGAGCTTGGCAGCGAGAGCGTAGCTATACTCTCCCAGCAGTGTGACGTGCGCATGACGGGCATGGGCAAGTTACTCGCTTTCGAGTCAACACTCGCAGCCCTGCACGACAAAGAGTATGACACCATAATAAATATTGGCACATGTGGCTCCTATCGCCATCCTTTTGCAACTGTTCTTCGTCCCAAGCGCATAGCGCAAGGTGATGTATATATCGACCCAGAGTCGGTATTCTACTCCGAGCCTGAGATTCTCGACACGGGAGATGAAGGTTGCGCCATAGCATCGTCTGACAACTTTATAGGTGTTGACACCCCTGAGAACCTACGTCGCCTGATTGAGCCTTACGATTGTATGGATATGGAGTCGTATGCCATTGTGCGTGCCATTCGTTTTCATTCGGCACAACAGGGCAAGGCTATGCCCAAGATTCACATGATAAAGGTCGTTAGCGACGGTTGCGACGGCACGGTGGATGATTGGCAGACACGCATCGAACGCCTGCGCCCCACCCTACTCTCAGCGGCCCAACAACTTATAGACGAGATAAATAGTAAATGATTATGAATATCAAAGCAAATTGCAAGATAAACATCGGTCTTGATGTCCTGCGTCGCCGCGAGGATGGCTACCACGACCTATCGACGGTAATGTTTCCCGTCAAAGGGCTTTACGACGAGCTTACAATCGAGCCTGCCGACACATCTTCGCTTACAATTGTCGGCATTGAGGTTGATTGTGACCCCGAACAGAATATCTGCATGAAGGCTCTGCGCCTGATGCAACAACGTTATGGCATTGGCGAGGTGAGTATCACCCTCGACAAGCGCATTCCCTTCGGTGCGGGATTGGGTGGCGGCTCGGCAGACGGCACGGCTGTAATCATTGCTTTGAATGAGATTTTTGTCCTCAATCTCGACGAGGCGACACTCATCGCCATCGCCGCTGAGCTCGGCAGCGACACGGCATTCTTTGTCCGCAATACACCCCAGCTGTGCGAGGGCCGTGGTGAAATAATGACTCCCGTAGAACTTAACCTCAAGGGTTATTGGTTGGTGCTGATTAAGCCCGACGAGAGTGTATCTACACGTGAAGCATACGCTGGAATAACCCCCACCATTCCCGAAGAGCCACTTATGGAGCGTTTGGCACAACCGATAGAGATGTGGCAGGGAAGCGTGAAGAATGATTTTGAGGTGTCTGTATTCGCCGCACACCCCATTATCGGGGAGGTCAAACAGATGCTGATTGATGCTGGCGCAACCTACGCCTCGATGTCGGGCAGCGGCTCAGCGGTATTCGGATTGTTCGCAAGCAAGGAGGAGGCAGAAAAGATGGCCCAACAAACGCCTTACATATTTGAGTTATAACATAAAAGGTTGCCCGATGGGCAACCTTTTCTACTTATTTTTCTTCTTACGTGACTCACTCTTAACAAAATGTTTCGAGATGGTCTGCGCCAGATTCTGCGGAGCGATATTTCGTTCTATTTCACCGCCGAAAGCCACAGATATTCCTCCCGCCTCCTCCGACACCACAACGACCACAGCATCTGAGGTTTCGGTAATACCGATAGCGGCACGGTGACGCGTACCATACGACTTGGGTACAGGCGACTGCGTTACGGGCAGGATACACTTTGCCGCCACCACGCGACCATTCATAACAACCACTGCACCATCGTGCAGGGGAGCATTTTTAAAGAATATATTCTCCAGCAACGACACCGTCATCTTGGCATCGAGTGTTATACCACTCTCGACAATATCGGCCAAATCGCTACGCTGAGCTATAACAATCAATGCACCCGTCTTGGTCGCAGACATCTCCGAGCAGGCAGTGATAATCGGCTGCAGGAACGACTCGGCAGAGCTACGGCTGTTGAAGATATTATTTATGAATCTGAAACCTCCCTGACGACGGCCTATGGCTTGCAGGAAGTTGCGAATCTCCGGCTGGAAAAGTATGATAAGCGCAATAACACCAACGCTGACAACCTGCCCCAGAATGGCCTGCAACAGCTCCATATTCAGTGCCTGCACCACAACCCACACGAAATAGACGACGATAATTCCCGTAAAAATATAGGGAGCATTGGTGCCACGCGACATGCGGTAGATACCAAACATGACGAGAGCCACAAGCAGAATATCAATCAAATCTATGAATGAAAAGGGTATAAAATCCATAATCGTTCGGAATTATTATGCAAATATAATATTTATTAAGCATCTCTCAAGCTAAAAAAAACAAAAAAACTCTATTTTTTACCTCTTTCCCCAGCTCGTCGCATCGAATGCCCCAAAGAGAAGATATTTTGAATTATTATACGATAAATTATCACCTTTGATTGGTATTGCCGGAAAATCTTATTATATTTGCGTTGGATTTATGTGCGCAGGTACGTAAAATCCGTTGAACTAAAGAACAGAAAGACTGTTATAGTAACAAATAAACTCTTCTAAATTATGATTTATTCACACGAAGTGCAGCAGATGTGCT
>CAYLRH010000132.1:0-4681 GCA_964385905.1 uncultured Alistipes sp. | reverse complement strand
GTCGAACTTCACGTTTGCCAACCAATTCTCAGACCAAGAGCGTGAGAATGCGAGAGTACCCTTCTTGCTTACAACCCACTCAATCAACATACGAGTGATGAAGATTGCGCAGAATACAGAGGTCATGATACCGATTACCAATGTAGTTGCGAAGCCCTGAACAGGACCGTTACCAAATACGAACAATACGATACCAGTGATGATTGTTGTCAACTGACCGTCGATAATTGCTGAGTATGCATTAGAGAAACCGTCCTTGATAGCCAGAGCCAAGCCCTTACCAGCACGCAACTCCTCCTTGATACGTTCATATATAATAACGTTAGCATCCACAGCCATACCCATCGTAAGTACGATACCTGCGATACCGGGCAAAGTCAATACAGAACCGAACGATACCAACACACCCATCAGAAGGAATACGTTAAGCATCAATGCCAAGTCGGCCAACCAACCTGCGGTCTTGTAGAACAAGCCCATGTAAAGAAGTACGCCCAAGAATGCCAATACGAATGAAATCATACCAGCGTTGATTGACTCTGTACCGAGTGAAGGACCTACTACAGTATCCTGAATGATACGTGCGGGAGCGGGGACCTTACCTGACTTCAATACGTTAGCCAAGTCCTGAGCCTCCTGAATGGTGAAGTTACCTGTAATAACTGAGCTACCACCCTCAATCTTAGTCTGTACGTTGGGAGCAGAATATACATAGCCATCCAATACGATTGCGATAGGCTTACCGATGTTCTGGCCTGTAAGCTGAGCCCACTGAGAAGCACCGTTGGCATTCATCATAAGGTTAACCTCAGCAGCTGAACCTCGCTGTGAGTAGTTCTCCTGAGCAGTTGATACTGCGCCACCATCCATAGCGGGCTTGCCATCAACCGAACGAAGAGCGTACAAGCAAACACGGTTACCGAACATAGGCTCACCCTTAACGCCCCACATCAACTTAAGGTCGGCGGGAAGAAGGTTCTGAACCTCAGGAAGAGCAAGATATGCGTTGATAGCGGGCATGTCAGCAGTAGTGGCAGTACCTACAACGCAGTTGCCTGCATATGAGGGATCGAGAAGTGCGAACAAGGGGTTGTTCTCACGAGTGAAACCGCTCACATTCTGCTCATCAGCAGTAGCAGCCTCAGACACCTCAGCAGCCAAACCTGTAGCCTCGCTCTGTGCCTCCTCAGCAGCGGGAGCAGTCTCGCCAGTCTGCTTAATCAACTGGTCAGCCTCGGCCAAGATAGGAAGAATCTCTGCTGCGTCGTAAGTTACCCAGAACTCCAACGATGCAGAACCCTGCAAGAGCTTACGTACACGCTCGGGCTCCTTAACACCCGGCAACTCAACCATGATACGGTTTGAGTTGGGCATACGCTGAATGTTGGGCTGAGTTACACCGAAGTGGTCGATACGGCTACGGAGGATGTTGAACGAAGCAGCGATAGCAGCATCGGTCTCATCACGCAACACCTTAACAACCTCAGCATCTGTTGAGTTGGGAGTAATATCCTTACGATCGGGGCTTACGAAAATCGCTGCCAAAGGAGCGCCATTTGAAACCTCCTCATAAGCCTTAGCGAACTCGCCGATATAGTCATTAGTACCTGCCTTCAAAGCAGCGTTGGCACGAGCCAAAGCCTCTACGAAAGCGGGATCGTTCTGGCTATCGCCAGCCAATGACTTAACCAAATCCTGAACCTCGATCTCGAGCATTACGTTCATACCACCCTTAAGGTCCAAACCGAGGTTTACCTCCTTCTCCTTACACTCCTTGTAAGTGAAGTCCTTAAGACCTAAAAGACTGAAAACGGGCTGATTCTGGATTGAATCCAAGTAATAAGCCTCCATTGTTGCCTGCTCCTGCTCATCAAATGCAGCAGCATACTCGGCAGCATCCTTCTCTACGCCTCGTGTAACGAACGAGAACGTGAGCTGATAAATGCACCCAATCACTAAAAGGATTGTAAATAATTTAAGTGCGCCTTTACTTTGCATTGTTGTTAAAAATTTTTGTTTGTATTTATAATTATTCTACGTTTTATCACGCATATTCGGATAAACCCCGAATTTTAGCACGCAAAGATAAGAAAAAAAGTCTGAAAAGCGAATCCTTAAGACCGATTTTCAGACTTTTGCATTAATATTTAGGTATTTTCACCTTTTCACATAGCACATCTGGCTACCACAGCCCATTTTTGGGCCTTCCCGAAACTACTTCAATGCCGGCAAAAGATACTTCCATACGAGGTTTATCTCAGCCTGCATATCTCCGATATTGGCAGTCATTGCAATAACGGCATCCTGATCGGGCATGACGATGATATATTGTCCCGCAGCGCCATCAGCACGCACAGCATTATGGCGGCAACGCCACATCTGGTAGCCGTAGCCCTGCAACCAATCACTATCCTTGGGCTTAACGGTCAACTCCTCTCGACGCACACCTGCCGGCAGCGACGCTACGTGCGAACGTGTAGCCTCCTCAATCCACTCAGCAGGAATAACTTGCTTGCCGTTCCACTCACCCCTCTGCAAAATAAACTGGCCCATCTTTGCCAAATCCTCGGTCTTGAGATACAAACCCCAACCACCAGTGTTGATTCCAGCGTTGCTCTCCAACCACGTAGCACCTACAATTCCTAACGGACGGAACAGGCGAGGATAGAGGTAATCGACAATCTTTTCGCCCGTAACCTTCTGAACAATAGCCGAAAGCATATATGTTCCAAGAGTATTATACACAAAGAATGTTCCCGGCTCATGTACCACAGGCGCAGCCAACCACTCCTTAATCCAGTCGGCATCGGCATCCATATTTCGACGGCTCGGCTCCACATCGTGACCCGACGACATGGTAAGCAGATGGCGCACCTCCATCTTCTTCAGATTATCACTCACCTCAGCAGGCAGCTTATCTGGGAAGAACGAGATGACCTTATCGGTCAATTTGAGCTTACCCTCTGTTACGGCAAAACCCACGGCTGTTGCCGTAAAGGTCTTACTTACAGAGTTTAAGACGTGCGGTGTGCGCGCACTACCCTCGCCCATCCAATGCTCTTTAATTATCTCGCCATTCTTGACAATCATAATGCTGTGCAAATCCTGTCCAGACTTAGCAACAGCCTGCAAATATTTATCGAACGCCTTGTTCATCTTCTCCGACGCCACACCACGCGGCATAGACTTCGTAAGGTCGTTATAACTGATAAGGTCGATATTCTTCTCCTTCAAGGCCTGCTTTACACGCTCGCTTGTAAACAAATCGGTAACACCCTGACGGTCAACAGCTACGTTCTCATAACCGATATGTCCCACAGTCTGCATCTCCTCGTTATCCAGTGCGGGGTGGTCGAGGAACATATAATTCTTTCCCGACTCCAGCTTATCGAGCATCTTCAAGAAGCTCGCCTCCTTTTCGGCTGCAGTCTTACTCGGACCGCCGTAACCCATGTATTTGAGCGCATACTTCTCGCTCGCTGCCGAGTGGTCCACAACGGGCAGATTATACTCCTCACCCAAACGCTGCATCAAGTCTGCCACCTCGGGTGCAAAATTGAGCGAGCCCATATGGCCAGATATATGGCTAATGTGAGGTATATGCTTGAGCGCCATCTCAATCTGTGCGCGTGCCTCACGCTCAATCTCGGCCAAATTCCACTTATTCTCGCGAATAGACTTACCCGGATAAGCCTTATTGGGCGACATCATCGGCAGGAAGTAACCATCCTCATCCACAAGGCTCGGACATGGTGTCAGCGGACGCCACTTGATATTATCCCACTCGCTGGTGATAGTAAAGTGCAGACCGACATCCACACTCGGATTCTCGCGCAACATACGCGCTGCTTCGGGGAACCACGCCGTCACGACCATCACCTCAATACTTGTTTCTATTCCGTTCTTATATCCCTCCATACAGGCGATATTTGCCGCACGGAACGAGCCCATATCGTCGGCACGGATAATAAGGCGCGGATTATTTTGTTGCGGAAAAACGGGCAATGTCAAAGCTGCAAGAGCTACACTGCAAAGTAGATTTTTAAAGCATTGTTTCATAGCTGTATAGGTTAGTGATTATACAAAACTAACAAATTGTCAGCAGAAGGCCAAATTTTGGTAAATAAAAAAAGTGGTTGCCCAAGACAACCACTTTCCTTTGTATTGCGAGAAAGTATATAACAAGAGCTACTTTTAGGCTTGCGATGTTTTGAATACCGCAGCATACTGAACGTATGTGAGGATTTTCAAAACGAGCATAACGACAAAAGAGCCTTGTTAGATGCTTTCGATATTAGCACTACTTAACCTCCTCAAACTCTACATCCTCAGGCTGCTGCTGTGCGCCACCCTGCTGGCCTGCACCTGCATTGGGATTCTGCTGCGCACCGCCCTGTGCCTGCTGCTGAGCCTGCTGTGCTGCGTACAAATCCTGCGATGCAGCCTGCCATGCAGCGTTCAACTCGTTGATAGCGGTGTCGATAGCTGCAACATCCTGATTCTTGTGAGCCTCCTTAAGCTTTGCGAGAGCACCCTCGATAGCTGACTTCTTGTCGGCAGGAATCTTATCGCCATACTCCTTGAGCTGCTTCTCTGTTGCGAAGATGTTTGAGTCGGCAGCATTCACCTTATCTACGCGCTCCTTCTCCTGCTTATCCTTCTCCTCGTTGGCCTTAGCCTC
>CAYLRH010000131.1:0-4729 GCA_964385905.1 uncultured Alistipes sp. | reverse complement strand
TCCGCAACCCGCTGATCTGGATCTTAGCCTTCGCCAACTTCTTCGTATATGTGGTACGTTTCGCCGTGCTGGATTGGGGTCCCAAGTTCTTGCAGGAGGCACGTGGCCTGGAGCCCGCCGATGCAGGTTGGATTATCGCCGTATCGGAGATTATGGGTATCGTAGGTATGCTCGTTGCGGGCTGGGCTACGGATAAGTTCTTCAAGGGCCGCGCACACCGCACCTGCGTATTCTGTATGTTGGGTGCTGCAGCCTTCATGACAATCTTCTACTTCATGCCTGGAACAAGCCCCGTAGTGGTGCTGGCAGGCGTGTTGGGTATGGTAGGTTTCTTCATCTACGGCCCGCAGGCGTTGATTGGTATCGCAGCGGCTAACCAGGCTACAAAGAGCGCTGCGGCTACGGCTAATGGCGTGACAGGTATCTTCGGTTACCTGAGTACTTTCGTATCAGGTTTGGGTATCGGTGCTATGGTTGACTGGGTGAACCAGGTGAACCCCGGCCAGGGCTGGAACTACGTATTCCTGATGATGATTGCGATGGCTATCATCGGTATGCTTATCTTCACGCTTATGTGGCGCGCCAAGGCTACCGGCTACGACGAGCAGAAGGCGTAGATTTTTACCGCTTTCATATAAAAAGGGTGTCCGAGAGTTTTTCGGGCACTTTTTTTTATTTTTTCGAATTTTACCCCCCCCCATTTTTTTGCATAATTGCATAATAATATGTAACTTGCAATCGAGAAGATGTTATTAACAAATAAAAGCGCACTGCTATGAGAAAGATTTTATTTGTGATGTTCGCAGCGCTTGCTTTTGTCGCATGCGAGAAAGATTACCAATCAGTAATCGAAAAGACTGATTTAGAAGCTGTTGTGCAAGACAACAAAGTTTCTTTGAAACAAGCTCTACTCCATGCCGAGAATAGTATTAACGGCATTAGTCCTACCACCCGAAGCGCCGAGCGCAAGGTGAAAAGCACCGAAATCTATGTGGCCAAGCCTGCTACACGCAGTGCCGAGGGCGCAGAGGTATCTTTCTATTTGATTAACTACGAGGATAACGAGGGTTTTGCTATGGTTTCGACCGATAGCCGTACAACGCCCGTTTATGCCTACTCTGACGAGGGAAATCTAACCCCCGAAGATTTTGAGGACAATCCAGGTCTTCAAATATTTAGGGATGGAGCTATTCTGCATTACGAAAATGAGATAGCAAATAGTGGTACATATGATTTGGGCGATGATAGATTGCCCGTTTTTGAAATTCCTGAAATTTTGTATAATACAAATGACGTTGTAGCAATAGTTGAAGTTGATGGAAACTACTATTATGAAGGCTCTAAAATAAATGAAATAGTAAAAGGTCCATTAGTTCCTGTTGCTTGGCATCAACATTTACCTTACAATTATTTTTGCGAAGGTAAATTTGCTGGATGTGGTCCAGTTGCAGTAGGTCAAATTATGTCATATCATAAGTATCCTACAAGTCATAATACTTATAATTATAATTGGATTTATATGACATCTATTCCAACTCATAATATGAATCAAATTGATGATGCATTGGGGATAGCAACTTTATTGTATGATATTAGAGAGACCACTGGTTATGAGATTGATGATTATCAAACATTAACAGAAATGTCTGACTTAAAGAGCACATTACAGGACTTTGGTTATTATTGTCAAGGAGTTAGCTCTTTTGATTCTGCTACAATATTTGCAAATATAGAAAATAATAAACCTATTATAGTTAGCGGGGATAAGCAGGGTGAAAGATACGGACACGCTTGGGTAATAGATGGTACCAAAATAAGAAGAATTACGACAACATTATATTACATTGAATATCCATATAATGCATATAGTTCAACTTCAACTGAACCTACTAAATATTATCACTGTAATTGGGGACATAAGATTTATACCGAGGAAGAACTCAACGCGAATCCAAGTATAACACAAAGCAAAGAAAATGGGTTTTATGTTTGCGGAGCATTTGAATATGATTTAAATTTAAAAATGATTTATAATATCCACCCTCAAAATAATTAAATATGAAAAAAATTATATTAGTATTATTTATTGCAAATATATTATTTTCGTGCCAAAAAGATGAAGGACGTCTTTTGGGTTGCAGATTTGTTGGGATAACTTTACAAGAAAATTACAAGCAGATAGTAGATAAGAATGGCTATAAACCATATTATCCATATTTGGACGTTGTAATGGGAGACAATCTCTTATTTACGACTAATTGCGATACATTTATTCCGAGGATATTAGTATATGATAAAGATGATAATGAAATCGGCTATCATTTCAAAAAAACTGATAAAGAGTGCAATTTTGGAATAGGGACTGTTAAAAAGGTTGGAGAGCGTTCATATGAGCTTCATATTTCCCCTAACAATGAGGATAAATATAAAATTATGGAATTAACTTTTAATCCTCTTAGTGATGAGGGTTATAAACCAAGCTCTTTGGCTATATTCCTTGACGAAGACGCACTACAATAAAATCAAACTACCCTGCGGGGTGGCTTTTTTATTGTTTGCTGTTATGATATTTTTTTGGATATTGCACAAATTTTGTTATATTTGCACGTCAAAGTGCCTATTTTTCCACGGGCGCAGAGCGTAAAACGGAGTGTTTAACTAATTACGAAAACTATGGATGATGGCCATCAATGCACGTATAGCGGCTGTGTCGTATCTCAATACGATACCATTCATCTATGGTATCCAGCACGAGGATAATCTTCGCGCCGAGCTTCTGTTGGCTCCCCCCGCAGGGTGTTACGAAAACTATGCCAGCGGCAAGGCTGACATAGCGCTGATGCCCTCGGCGATGATTCCGACACTCAAATCAACAAACATAATCACAGATTACTGCATCGGCTCATCGGGCAAGGTGCGCACCGTCATGCTCTTCTCGAATACGCCTATCGAGCAGGTGCGTCGCGTATTTCTGGATGCACACTCACGCACCTCAATACAGCTGGTGGGTTATCTCGCGACCAAGCATTGGAAGATTTCGCCCGAGTGGTACGACCTGCAAGACTACTCGCAGGTGGCCTTTGCACAGAAGGAGGATGCCTTCCTCTTGATTGGCGACAAGGTCTTCGACCACGAGGGGTTGTTCAACTACGCCTACGACCTGTCGGAGGAGTGGAACAAATGCACACATCTGCCCTTCGCCTTCGCCGTATGGGTGGCACGCAAGGGTACGTCGTATGAGCTTATTGACGGCTTGCAGAAGGCCCTCACGCTGGGCGTGGAGTCCATCTGGGAGGCTGTGGTGGAGCATGGTTTCGACCAGAAGCCATACAACGCTTACGAATATCTGACACAAAACATTGACTTCATTTTTAACGCCGAGAAGCACTCGGCACTGCAAAAGTTCTGGAACGCAGGCCTCAAGGTAGAGCCTCGATCCAATCCCGGCTGAAGAGGGTAGCCGCCAACAGTGGCGACGGTACTCTCGCGCGGATGTGTTGCTCGTCTGCGCCCCTGAAAAACAAGGAGTTCAACCCGTAAAATTTGCAGAAAATGCTGACTATCTATCTTAAGCAATACAACAAAATCATTCGCAACGCCGAGCCCGAGTTGTTGGACAACTTAGGCTATGACGATATTCTGTGGTTAGACCTGCTCTCGCCCTCAATCAAGGAGCAGAAGGCCGTGGAGAACTTCATGGAGGAGAGCCTCCAGACCCGCCAGCAGGTGGAGGAGATTGAGTCAACGTCAAAGTACTCGGAGAACGAGAACTCGATAATCTCGAACACCAACTTCTTTATCCCGCAGCCGGGCGGCACGTTCTCGGTGGAGCCCGTGTCATTCATCATCTCGAATGAGGGTGTGCTCGTGTCGCAACGTACGGCCGAGTCGCGCACATTCCGCGAGACCGAAAAGCGTCTGCAGATGAACTACCGCAGCTACTCGACAGGCTACCACATCTTCATATCGCTGCTGGAGGTGCGCATCGACTTCGACGCCGACCTCGTGGAGTTGGTGGCCAAACAGGTTGCCAAGCTGAGCAAGGATATCAACACCGAGGATACCATCGACAAGGAGGTTATCCACCGCATCAACGCCTTGCAGGAGAGTACGATGGTCCTCAGAGAGAACTTCTTTGACCGCCAGCGTATCCTGTCGAACATCCTGCGAAGCGAGCGCTTCCCGAA
Source organism: uncultured Alistipes sp. (assembly GCA_964385905.1). Taxonomy (GTDB): domain Bacteria; phylum Bacteroidota; class Bacteroidia; order Bacteroidales; family Rikenellaceae; genus Alistipes. Next base: position 542 of record CAYLRH010000131.1, on the reverse strand, counting down.
CGATATTTACCCGCGCCTGCAGCTGATGATTAAGGACGTGAACTCGCTTATCAACCACGCCGACTTCAGCTCACAGCGTCTTGACTATATTCAGGATTCGGCCCTCGGCCTGATTAACATCGAGCAGAACGAGATTGTAAAGATTTTCTCGGTGGCGGCCGTAATCTTCCTCCCCGCGACGTTGATTGCGAGTATCTACGGTATGAACTTCCACTTTATGCCTGAGCTGGATTGGGTATGGCAGGTGGGCGACACGACGCTGCCGTTAGGCTATATCTTCGCCATCGGACTGATGATTTTGGCCTCATGTCTGACGATTCTCATCTTCCGCTATAAGAAGTGGTTGTAAAAAAGCAGGGTGCTAACTTCGGTTTAGCACCTTTTTTTATTTTTTTCGCATTTTACCCCCCCCGATTTTTTTTGCATAATTGCATAATAATATGTAACTTGCAATCGAGAACCTTTTTATAAACGACTAATCAAACACTGTTATGAGAAAATTTTTATTTTTTATGTTCGCAGCGCTTTCCTTAGCCGCTTGC
>CAYLRH010000130.1:0-4745 GCA_964385905.1 uncultured Alistipes sp. | reverse complement strand
TCATCAGCATCGAGTCATTGCGTATTGGCAAGACTCCGGGAGATCACTCCGTGACCTACACCTCGGAGGACGATGTACTTGAGATTCGCCACTCGATAAAGAATCGTCGCACATTGGCACAGGGAGCTGTTGTGGCGGCTGAGTTCTTGTGCGGCAAGCAGGGTATCTACACTATGGAGGATTTGTTCTAATTCGCGCAATACAAGTTCGATACAAACGTTATTTAAAGCAAAACTAACAGATAATGGACAAAATAAAGAAATTCTTCAGCAACAAATGGGTTGGCTTCACTTTGGCAACCATTCTATATGTTTTATGGTTTGTCGTGTGGACCGGCAATTGGTGGCTGTTGCTCGGTGTAGCGGTTATCTATGACCTCTACATCTCGAAATATTTTTACCGCTACGTTTGGAGCAAGAATGAGGCTCTATGTGAGAAGAGTTCTACCTACCGCAGCATATATGAGTGGGTTAATGCTATCGTATTTGCAACGGTGGTGGCAACCATCATACACATCTTCTTCTTCCAGATGTATGTTATTCCGTCATCTTCAATGGAGAAGACTCTGCTCGTTGGTGATTATCTCTACGTCAGCAAGGTAACCTATGGTCCAAAGATGCCCAACACACCTCTGTCGTTCCCGTTTGTTCACCACACAATGCCACTCTCGACAACAAAGAAGTCATTCTCGGAGGCTATAAAGTGGCCTTACAAACGACTCAAGGGTTTGCGCGACATTGAGCGTAACGATGTGGTTGTCTTTAACTTCCCTGCTGGAGATACCGTTCTGCTGGAGAATCAGGCCGTAACATATTACGATGTTCTGCGTGAGTATCAGGCCGAGTATGGCCAGAAGCGTGGCCGCGAGGAGCTGGACAAGGAGTACACGATAATCTCTCGCCCCGTAGATAAACGCGAGAACTACATCAAGCGATGCGTGGCACTACCCGGAGATACAATAAAGATTGTCGATACCGAGCTATTCATCAACGGCCAGCCTCAGGTGCAGATTCCCGAAAAACAGTATTGCTACACCATACGCACCTCATCGCCCCTGTCAGCATACGCCATCGAGAATATGGGAATTACAGAGATGTCGGGAAATGGTAACTACTATTTCTCGCCCCTAACTGAGCAGATGGTAGAGCAGTTGCTCAAGATGGATAATGTAATCAGTGTAGAACGTTATACTGCCGAGGAGCAGTGCTTCCCCCACAGCGACCGCTACGCATGGTCGGCCGACAATATGGGACCGATATGGATTCCATCAGCAGGAGCTACCATAGAGTTAAACGAGGATACATGGCCTCTGTATGAGCGTGTTATAGATGTTTACGAGGATAACGATGTAGAGGTCCGCAATGGAGCGTATTACATCAACGGCGAGAAGGCTGACACATATACATTCAAGATGAATTACTACTGGATGATGGGCGACAACCGCCACAACTCAGCCGACTCACGTTACTGGGGCTTTGTTCCTGAGGATCATATCGTGGGCAAGGCATCGTTCATCTGGATGTCATCAGACCAGAATAAAAGCTTCCCCGCCAACATCCGCTGGAATCGTATATTCACCAAAGTTCGCTAAATCGCGTTAAAAGTGGAGCAGATAAAAGATAGTTATCTTACCATTGAGGGTAATTCGGAGGCAATCTTCAAGGAGCGTAGTAGTAAGTTTCTATGCTACGCGTTCCATGTCGAGAGTGAGGAGGAGATTGCGGCCTATCTGGAGCCTCTGCGTAAACGCTATTACGATGCTACACACCACTGTTATGCTTGGCGTTTAGGTCCATTTGGGGAGCGTTTTCGCGCCAACGACGATGGTGAGCCATCAAGCACTGCGGGCAAGCCAATCCTCGGTCAACTGCTTTCACGCGAGATTACGAACTGCCTTATCGTTGTCGTACGATATTTCGGAGGCACAAAGCTGGGCGTACCCGGACTTATTGCCGCATATAAGGAGTCGGCAGCAGCAGCTCTCGATGCCGCAAAGATTGTAGAGCGCACGGTAGATACCCGCATAAAGATTGATTTCTCGTATGTGGTTATGAACGATGTCATGCGTATCATCAAGGAGGAGCAACCGACAATCGAGGAGCAGATATTTGACAACCTATGCTCAATGACTCTCTCGGTGCGCAACAGCAAGGCCGATATTGTATTGGGCCGACTGCGAAAGGTAGAGGGCGCTACGGTAGATGTATTATAATTGACTTAGCCGAAACGATTCACAATGTCAGAAGATAAAGCGATATACATAAAGGGGGCACGCGTTCACAATCTTAAGAATGTGGATGTTACAATCCCACATAATACTCTCACCGTAATAACCGGCCTCTCAGGATCGGGCAAGTCAACCCTTGCCTTCGACACCATATTTGCCGAGGGTCAGCGTCGATATGTCGAGAGTCTTTCATCCTACGCCCGTCAGTTTTTGGGACGTATCAACAAGCCCGACGTGGACCTTATCTCTGGCATTGCGCCCGCCATTGCCATTGAGCAGAAGGTGAATACCCGTAATCCACGTTCTACGGTAGGTACCACAACCGAGATTTACGACTACCTGAAGCTACTCTATGCCCGCATAGGTCACACCATCTCACCCATATCAGGCAATGAGGTGCGTTGTTATGGTGTTGATGATGTTGTTGCACATATCACCGATAACGGCTTGGGCGAGAGGGTGGTAATTACAGCCCCCATTACGCTAAAGCACAATCAGGGTATAATAGAGAAATTACTTCAGCTGATGAGCGATGGTTTTATGCGAGTGTGGGTTAACCACGAGGCGCTTACCATCGAAGAGTTTTTGCCCACCATCAACGCCGAGACTCCGACTGAAGATATAGATATTGTCGTTGACCGACTTCGTTTCTCGGAGGAGGATGACGACACGATGCTACGCCTACGCGACTCTGTGGCAAGGGCATATAGCTACGGAGATGATGTATGTAAAGTGATTATCGGCACAACCGAGAGAGTATTCTCGGCACGTTTTGAGGCCGACGGCATAGAGTTCGAGCAGCCCACGGAGCATCTATTCAGTTTCAACAACCCCATTGGAGCCTGCACCGTATGCGAGGGTTACGGCAAGACGGTGGGTATTGATGCTGACCTTGTTATCCCCGACAAGAGCAAAACAATATACGAAGACGCTATCGTCTGTTGGCGAGGCGCAACAATGAAGAAGTGGAAGGAGCAACTTATCGCACATGCACACCTCTTCAACTTCCCCATACACGAGCCATACTACGCTCTCTCACCTGAGCAAAAGCAGTTGCTATGGACTGGAAATGAGTATTTCTACGGCCTCAATGCCTTTTTTGATTATATCGAGAGCGAGCGTCGTAAGATACAGTTCCGCGTGATGAAGGCTCGATATACGGGCAAGACAACTTGTTATGCCTGTGGCGGCAGTCGCCTCAAGAAAGAGGCTCTGTATGTGAAGGTTGGTGGTAAAAGCATTGCCGAAGTGGTTACGATGACCGTAGATGAGTTAATCTCATTCTTCGAGAATCTGCAACTTGACGACCACGACACAAAGACCGCAACACGCATCCTCACCGAGATTCGCAACCGATTGTCATACCTTTCAGATGTAGGTTTGGGATATCTTACACTCGACCGCCTATCATCAACGCTGTCGGGTGGTGAGAGTCAGCGTATCAATCTCTCGACATCGTTGGGCAGCAACCTTGTGGGCTCGCTGTATATCTTGGACGAGCCGAGTATCGGTCTGCATCCTCGTGATACGCACCGCTTGATAAAGGTATTGAAGCAGTTACGCGATATAGGTAATACGGTTATAGTCGTTGAACATGAGGAGGAGGTGATACGTGCAGCCGACTATATTGTCGATGTAGGACCTCGTGCTGGCGAACTGGGTGGTGAAATAATATACAACGGTCCACTTAAGGGTTTACATAAGGCTAAAAATAGCCTTACGGCAGATTATCTCGCGCATCGTCGAGAGATAGACACCCCGACAACAACCCGCGGATGGAGCAACTCCATAACGATAAAGGGCGCAAGAGAGAACAATCTAAAGAATATCGATGTACGTATTCCGCTGGGAGTTATGACCTGCATTACAGGTGTAAGTGGTAGTGGTAAATCGACACTCGCCAAAGGCATACTCTATCCCGCCTTACGCCGCCACATCTTCGACACGGGACAGAAACCCGGCGACCACGATGGACTGGTAGGGGATATAGATATGTTGAAGTCGGTAGAAATCGTCGACCAGAATCCTATCGGCAAGTCATCGCGTTCAAACCCCGTAACCTACCTTAAGGCATACGACGAGATACGTAAGCTATATGCCGACCAGCCGCAAGCCATACATACGGGACTTACGGCTGCCTCATTCTCATTCAACGTGGCGGGAGGTCGTTGCGAGGAGTGTCAGGGAGAGGGTGTAATCAAGGTCAGCATGCAGTTCATGGCAGATGTTGAGTTGGTTTGTGATGCGTGCCACGGCAAACGCTTCAAGGATGAGATATTGGAGATAAAATATCGCGGCAAGAATATCTACGACACACTTGAGATGAGTGTGGATGATGCTATAACATTCTTCTCGGAGGATAAGGATAACTCCACCTGCCGTCGCATTGTCGAGCGTCTGCAACCGTTGCAGGATGTGGGATTGGGATATATACGTTTGGGACAGTCATCTTCAACATTGTCTGGAGGTGAGAGTCAGCGCGTTAAGCTTGCTTCATTCCTCTCGAAAGATAACGAGC
>CAYLRH010000129.1:0-4746 GCA_964385905.1 uncultured Alistipes sp. | reverse complement strand
AGTACAAATGTTGCGCAATTTCTTGCGGCTGAGCATCCGACAGCTTTTTCGATTGAGGTGCTGCCGCCAGTCAGAGGTAAGAGCATTGAACAGGTCTTTAAGACTATCGACCGTTTGATGCCTTTTAATCCTGCATATATAAATATCACCACCCACCGCTCGGAGGTTGTTTACCGAGAGGTTGCGGATGGCGTTTTTCAGCGTTCGTTTGAGCGAAAACGCCCGGGTTCGGTAGCTATTGCGGCCTCGTTGAAAGGTCGCTATGGTGTCCCTGTCGTACCGCATATAATTTGTAGCGGATTCTCGAAGTCGGAGCTTGAGAATGAGCTTATTGACCTCTCGTATTTGGGAATCACCAATCTGTTGGTGCTACGAGGCGATAGAGCCAAGGGCGAGAATCGTTTTGTGCCCGTTGAGGGTGGTCATGAGCATGCGGTGGATTTGTGCCATCAGGTTATGGATTTCAATCGAGGTGTTATGCTCGATGGCGAGGAGCACGATCCGATGAATCGGTTCTCGTTTGGCGTGGCGGGTTACCCCGAAAAACATGAGGAGGCGATGAATCTTGATATGGATATTGAGCACCTGAAGGCGAAGATTGACGCTGGTGCGCAATATGTCGTGACGCAGATGTTCTTCGATAACAGCAAATATTTTTCATTCGTGGAGCGTTGTCGCAAGGCAGGTATCGAGGTGCCTATCATTCCGGGTATCAAGCCGCTTACTTCGCTTACGCAGAAGGCATTGCTGCCCAAGACGTTCCACATTGATTTGCCGATGGAACTGGCCAAGGAGCTATGCCGTTGCGCATCGAATGACGATGTGAAGGCTTTAGGCGTGGAGTGGGGCATACAGCAGGCGCGCGAGCTTAAGCAGGCGGGTGTGCCGAGCATACACTTCTATTCGATGAATGCCGCAGCGAGCGTGGAGGCTATCGCCAAGGCAGTATATTAATCGTAGTAATATGAAAATCAAAGATATACTCCAGCACCGAGTGATGGTGCTGGATGGTGCTATGGGCACAATGATTCAGCGCTACAACCTCACTGAGGAGGATTTTCGTGGCGCGGAATTCGCTGCGCATCCTGTTAAACTGTCGGGAAACAACGACCTGTTGACACTCACGCGTCCCGATGTGATTTCATCTATACATAGACAATATTTAGAGGCTGGTGCCGATATTATCGAGACCTGCACATTCAACGCTCAGGCTATTTCGCAGGCCGAGTATGGTATGCAGGCCGAGGTGCGTCGTATAAATCTTGCGGCCGCGTCGTTGGCACGTGCCGAGGCGGATAGAATGACATCCCTCACGCCCGATAAACCCCGTTTTGTGGCGGGGTCGGTAGGTCCTACGGGCAAGACCGCCTCGATGTCGCCCGATGTGGATGATCCGGCACGACGTGCTGTCGATTTTGAGATGTTACGTGCGGCCTATCGTGAGCAGATTGAGGCTTTGGTAGAGGGTGGTGTTGATATTTTGCTGTTTGAAACAATATTTGACACCTTGAACGTGAAGGCGGCTCTCTCGGCTGCCGAGCAGGTGTTTGCCGAGTGTGGATGCCGTCTGCCAGTTATGTTGTCGGTGACGGTTGCCGATGCCGCGGGGCGTATGCTTGCAGGACAAACTATGGAGGCATTTCTTGCCTCGGTGGCACACGCTGATGTGTTGTCGGTGGGCCTGAACTGTTCGTTTGGTGCGGAGCAGATGATACCATTCCTGAAACAGCTCTCTTCGGCTCCTTGTTATGTGAGTGCATATCCCAATGCTGGTATTCCCGATGCTATGGGGCACTATGACCAGACTCCCGAACTGATGGCCCAGAATGTAAAGCGATTTCTCGATGAGGGGCTGGTAAATATTGTGGGAGGTTGCTGTGGCTCTACGCCCGACCATATACGCGCTATTGCCGAGGTGGCAGTTGCTGCCGAGCAGGTACGAGTGCCGTCAGATAAGCAGGTTGCATGGCTCGCGGGATTGGACGCCTTCGAGCCCAATGGGGCATTTGTGAATGTGGGCGAGAGGTGCAATGTTGCGGGAAGTAAAAAGTTCCTGCGACTCATAAAGGAGAAGTCTTACGACGAGGCGTTAGCCATAGCCCGTTCGCAAGTGCGAGCGGGTGCGATGGTGCTGGATGTGAATATGGACGATGCAATGATTGATGCCCGCGAGGAGATGGTGCATTTCCTCAATCTCATGGCCTCCGATCCAGAGATTGCACGTCTGCCATGGATGGTCGATTCGTCGCGTTTTGAAGTCATCGAGGCGGCGTTGAAGGCTATTCAGGGTAAGGCTATCGTCAACTCCCTTTCGCTCAAGGAGGGCGAGGAGATATTCTTGCAGCGTGCCCGAAAAGTGCAGCAGCTGGGAGCTGCGTTGGTCGTTATGGCCTTTGATGAGCAGGGGCAGGCGACAACATTTGAGAGAAAAATTGAGGTGTGCGAGAGAGCCTACAAACTGCTTACCGAGCGTTTGGGCTTTGATGCACGCGATATAATCTTCGACCCCAACGTTTTAACCATTGCTACTGGAATGCGCGAGCATGATAGGTATGCGTTGGATTTTATACGTGCTACGGAGTGGATTCATCAGAATCTGCCCAATGCGCGCGTGAGTGGCGGTGTGAGCAATCTATCCTTCTCGTTGCGAGGCAATAACTATCTGCGAGAGGCGATGCATGCTGTTTTTCTGTATCATGCTATTCGTGCAGGCTTGGATATGGCTATTGTGAATCCCGCAACAAAAGTTATGTATGGCGATATTTCCGCAGAGTTGCTGGAGGCTCTGGAGGATGTTATCCTTTGCCGCAGGGAGGATGCCACCGAGCGACTCATTGCAATGGCTGAGCAGTACCGTGCCGTGGCCGAGGAGGCGAAGCCTGAGGTGGAGCGTCATGCGGTGGCGCTGGAGGAGCGTCTGGCCGAGGCTCTTCAGCATGGTGACGATGAGTATCTGCAAGCGGATTTGGATGAGGCGTTACGTTGCTACGCATCACCTGCCGCCATTATCGAGGGCCCTCTTATGCGGGGTATGAGTATCGTGGGACAGCTCTTTGGTGAGGGTAAGATGTTCTTGCCGCAGGTGGTCAAGACTGCCCGCACGATGAAGCGTGCTGTGGAGATTTTGCAGCCCCACATTGAGGCTCAGCAGGTCGGAACGACAAGCAAGAGCGGTTGCTATCTGCTTGCTACGGTGAAGGGCGATGTACACGATATTGGAAAGAATATAGCGGCTGTTGTCCTTGCCTGCAATAATTTTGAGGTTATTGACTTGGGTGTTATGGTGCCCTCGGAGCAGATTGTTCGTGCGGCAATAGACAATAAGGTAAATTATATCGGCTTGAGCGGATTGATTACCCCCTCGCTTGATGAGATGTGCCGTGTAGCGAGTGAGTTGAAGCAGGCGGGAGTCAGTGTGCCTCTGTTTGTGGGTGGTGCTACCACGTCGGCTCTGCATACAGCCCTGAAGATTGCACCCCTGTACGATGGCCTGGTATTTCATGTTAAGGATGCGGCACAGAATCCCATCTTGGCAATGCAGTTGGCTGGTACGGAGCGAGATAGGGTGGTGGCGTGTCTTCGCTATGAGCAGCAGCGTCTGCGTGAGATGCATAGCCTTGCGGCGAACATCTCGGAGCAGAGTGCTGAATATCGTCTGAGGATTGACTGGTCGCAGGAGCAGATTCTGCCGCCTACATATACAGGTGTTCGCGCTATCGAAAATATTCCTATCGAAGCGGTAAAACCTTATATAAACTGGACTCACTTCTATAATCTGTGGTGTGTGCGTAGTGGTACGCCCGAGGCGGAACAGATACGTGCCGAGGCGGAGCAGATGTTGGATAGTATGCGACATCACCTGCGTGCCCGAGTGGGATTCTTTGCCGCACGAGGTACGGAGCGCAGCATTGTGTTGTCGCATGTCGATGGGTGCGCATGTTGCGGTGGTGTGAAGCGTGAAACAACTATCCCAACACCGCGTCAGGGGGAGCTTGGAGCAGATGGCGTGGCATTGTCGCTATGCGATTTTGTTGCTCCTGAGGGTGATTATGTGGGAGCGTTTGCCATAACTGTTTCCGAGTCGTTTGTGGAGGAACTGGAGCGCCTGAAGAGTGCGGGCGAGCAGTACGAATCGCTTCTGATGCAGAGTGTGGGTGACCGTCTGGTGGAGGCCGCCAGCGAGTGGTTGCATGAGCAGGTGCGTACAAAACTGTGGGGCTACGCTGCGGGGGAGAATCTGACGATTAAGCAGATGTATCAGGCGGCTTATCAGGGTATACGTCCTGCGGTGGGTTATCCGTCGCTTCCCGACCAGCGTACAATATTCCCGTTGGCTGAGTTGCTCGACGTTGAGCAAATAGGTATAACGCTGACAGAGAATGGAGCTATGTATCCGCAATCGTCGGTTTGCGGATTGTATATCGCCTCGCGTCACGCTCGGTATTTTGTAATAAAATAAGTAATGTAGCTCTTTAGGCTCTGCATCTTCAAAGCCACTTCGGGGCGACAAATCCTCTGACAGAGATAGGGGGTAATACTTATAGATGCAGCTAAAAATTCGATTTGATAAGGTCGGTGGAGCAGACAGCCCACCGACCTTATCTATCTTCGCATCCTCGCAATTCAGCGACATAGAGTACACAAAATTTGACACATCTATTACATCAAAGAGTCTATTTGCGCGGGCGGAGTAGAAAAAAAAGTCAAAATTATTTGTCTTTTTGTAAAGTTTATTTTACATTTGCA
>CAYLRH010000128.1:0-4781 GCA_964385905.1 uncultured Alistipes sp. | reverse complement strand
CAGTCGTTCTTCGACCGCTCGCAGCACGGCCATAAGATAAAGATGCACATCGGCTCGGCATTGGAGATTGCGCCACAGCTTGGCAAGCAGTTCGACCTGGTGTTTATCGATGGCGACAAGCGCGAGTACCCCGCATATTACAATATGCTGATGGATAAGGGCTTGGTTAAGAGCGGCTCGATAATGCTGGCCGACAATATCCTATGGTACGGCAAGGTGGTGCAGCCCGTAGCGCATAACGACCATCACACGCAGGCACTCATCGAGTTTAACCGCATGGTTGTCGAGGACGATAGGGTAGAGAGCGTTATCCTGCCCCTGCGAGATGGAATAAATATTATTCGCGTGAAGTAAGCAAAGGCCACTCATATTGGGTGGCCTTCTTTACAAAAATGCTTATAAATAGTTTAATATGGTGCTGACTCTAATTTTGTAAGTCGAACATCAAATTGATTTTTGTAACGATTCATATTAATTGTATTATCCACTCGTCCTATCTTATAATTCTTCTTACCGCTACCATTATCAAAAACCTGTACACTAAAGTGGCCATCGGGAAGGAACGAGATATCTAGTTGACGGTCAGAATTTTTCGCACCCCATATTCGCAACGACATTCCCGAGGAAAGATCGGCAAACGAACTCTTCAACTCATCAAATGTAACGCTACGACCATCAAGCGCATAGCCATCTTTACGAAACTCCACAACCCGATCTCCGCTTTCAACCCGAGGCCTCAGTACATTTTCACCTTTGGGCAATGTCTTTAACAAAGATTTACCCTGCAACACTGCTGATTTTTCAAGGTGAGGATTAACCTCGCTCACCTTCATAGTATCTACAACTCCTCGACACTCATCTCCCTTGCCATTAAATGTTATCTTGCCATCGGCTAAGATACCGATTTTATGCGTAGTAGATGTCTGCTCGGTGTTGTCACTGGGCATAGCAGGCTCTGCCTCGGCACGCACTGCACCGAAAGCCAAAATCATTGCTCCAACCATAGGAATAGCTGCGCCAAAGCGCACAAAGGATAATTTACCCTTCTTGAAGTTTGTCATCATAAGGAAACGATTTTTAGTTAATTGACTATTCAACCCACAGGTTATATCTACATCATAACCAAAGAGTTGTCGGAAAATGAGTTGTCTGTACTGATAAACATCGTAACCTTGACTCAAAACATCGTTGTCGGCCTCCCACTCCTGCACTTCGACAAGGTAGCGACCAGCAAGCCATACAAAGGGATTAAACCAGAACACACAGCGCAGAAGCTCAATAGCAAGGCGCTCGGCCGTGTGGTGGTGGCGGATATGACTCAACTCGTGGATGATAATCTGCTCGCGGTCGCGTCCCGCATAGCGAATACCCATAAAGATGGTTCGCCAAAACGAGAAGGGACAGCTGATACGCTCACTTTCGGCGAGGGTATAATCCTCATAGGCAGTGAGTTGTGCATTTAGACGCAAATTGCGAATCACCCAAAGTCGATACACAAAACGAGCAATATTCAGCGCAAATACCAATATATAAATACCATAAGCAACCATCGAGAGGATATGTCTCCAATCCACGCGTGCGGTAGCTTGTAGGGCAGTCGCAGTATCGCCGACCTCAACAGAAGAGATACTCGGCTCGGTAAAGTCTATGATTGGTAACTGATAATATACCGTTTGGGCGGGGTAGAGGGGTAACTCCAAGAGAGGAATAACCACCGAGAGCAACATAGCCCAAACAAGGTACATACGCGCCTGATAGTGCGCTACGCGACCCTTGATAAGTAGCTTATAAAGAGCCACGAACAGACCACTACAAAACAGAAACTCAACGATATAGCGTGCCATAGATTATTATATAAGGTATCGTCCGAAATTGCATCGACTTATAAAGGATTGAAACAAAATTTACTCTTTTTTCAGGAGTTTCAAAATCTCGTCTGTCTCTTCGAGCGAAATGCCATCGTTGGACGAGAGGAACGAGACCATACGGCTGGCCGAGCCACCGAAAAAGTTGCTCAACACGCTGTTCATAAAACCTTTGGTGTAGGTGTCGCGGTCGATAATGGCAAAATATTCGTAGGTCTTGCCATAGGCCTTATGGTCCACAAAGCCCTTCTTCTCCAACACGCGGATAACCGTCGATACTGTGTTGTAGGCGGGTTTGGGCTCGGGTATCTCAGCCAATACATCGTGTACAAGGCTGGGACCGCGGTCCCACAAAATCTGCATAATCTCCAACTCGGCACGCGTCAGCTCGCTCGATTTGGACCTTATTCTCTCTCCTGACATAATAAGCAATATTAATTAACTCAAAATAGGGGTTACGATGTTCAACAAAAACAGTTCAATTCATTTTCCTAATGCAAATATAGAATTATAATTTTAGTTATGCAACTATTTTAATAGTTTATTTAAGAAAAATATAGTAATTCACCTATAAAAATAGTTTTCAGCGGCTAAACAGAGGTAAAAGAGGGTAGAGAGCGTTATCCTGCCACTACGAGACGGAATAAATATCATCCGTGTGAAATAAAAAAAAGGCTGCCCCGTAAAGGGACAGCCTTTTTCTATTTACTATTTATTATTACTGCACCTGCACGCCATAAGTTCCATCATCACCCTTCGTAATTACAAAAGAGTAGGAAACAGGGAAATTCGCCTCAAGAAATGTTTTAACATTTGTGCCTGCGTCAACCATCTTTGACAATGACTTTACAATAGCATTGTATCCCATAATCTGATTATTCTGGTCATATACGGACAATTCGCTCTGGAGCGCAACCTCAAAAAATTGTTGCGACGAAGTGGTGGTAACATCGCCACGCGGAGTAGCAGTAATGGTTATAGTCACCTGCTCAGGCTCGGCGATACCCGAATCTGGTCTCCACGTATCTTCCGTAATATAGGTAGATGTTCCGTACATCTGCTTGGTAACAAGCTCTCCAAATATATTGCTATATTCACACGTCACATCGGCAAAGTTTAACAACTCGCTACTTACGTCCAATCGAATAAAATGCGATATACGCGATACCGTCTTTTTTATTACAGGACCATTATCATCGCTACATCCACACATAGAAAAACATGCCATCGCAGCCGACAGCAACACACACACGAATCTAAATCTTTTCATAACTACAAATAATAATAAGTCATAACAACAACGCAAAGATAAGAAAAGTATTGTTATACAGACTCTATTTAATAAAAAAGGGGGCTTTAGATTTGTTATAGCCCCCTTATTTTTAATTATATGCCATTCATACTCTTCAGATACTCCTCAAGTGGCTCCATGCCCACCTCGGCACGCCACTCGTCGACCTTGCCTACATCAAGCAACTCGAAAGGGGTATGAGTACCATCTTCACCACGCATTAGCTGTGAGCCATACTTCTGAGGACGGCCTTCAAAAACAGCAACTCTATCCTCCATCATTGCGACAGATGAAGCAGCAAGTTCTCCACGCTCAACAGCCTGACGGAATTGAGGTAGATACTTACGCTGTGACTCAACATCTGAGTGCTGTATTATAAGCCAAAAGACCTCACACGCATCGCCGATAACATCGCGGCCAACCCATCCTCTCGCATCGAGAATATCGCATATCTGTTTATGGTTCAGGCTATCAACATACTGCATACACTTAAGCAGAGAGTCAGCAGCGGAGGTATCACCACTCTGCAACGCACCGATGTAGGCGTATCTAACACTCTGGTCTTCACGAGCAATCTCCTTCAACTGCGCACGCAGAGGCTTATCATAGTCCTTCTCTATCAACTCCTTACGAGCGCTCATCTTTGCAACGTATGCCTCCCATCTCTTATCGCCATGCAACGCCTTGAGGTCGTTATTACGCAATGGGTCATCAACATACCACATCTTTTCTCTCTTCATTCGCATCTCCAAACGACTGAATGCCTTATCCGCATCACCCGCAAGAGCCGCAACGCAAGCACCATTATAAAGATGGTGATTTTGGATATGCTTCTTGTGCTTAAAAGCATTATCAAACGACAGGTTTGCGGCAGCATAGTCACCAACCATGTAGAGAGAATCGGCCTGACGAATAAAATTGTTATACACCGAAGCATCCTTATCATTGGCCGAACACCCTGCAAAAAACATAGCTACAAAAACAAGTAAATATACACGATTCATAATAAATAATAGTTAGTTGTTATTCGATTATGCAAATATAAACTAATTATATTAGTTAACCAACTATTTCGCGCAGTTTTTTTTTGTCATAATCTCATAAAAAAGACGACCACCTTTCAGGGTGGTCGTCGTAATAGCTATCCAACACTTATATTATATAAGGTTAAGGTCTTTCTTAATCTGCTCAATTTTGTCATTAAGTTTAGCCTCCACAGCCTCATACTCCTCGACAGATGCCAAAGGCTCCTTCACGCCAAAATAGAACTTAATCTTAGGCTCAGTACCTGAAGGACGAACCGAGATAATGCTACCGTCAGCAGTAAGCCACTGCAACACATTGCTTGAATCCTGCTCGATAGGAGTCACTACGCCGCTACGCAAGTTAACCTCCTCCAACGACTTATAGTCACGAACAGTAATAACCTCTGAGCCAGCCAAAGCCTTGGGAGGATTTGCACGGAAGTCAACCATCATCTTCTGAATCTGCTCGGCTCCGTCCATACCCTTCAATACGAGCGATACCAAACCCTCGCGGTAGAATCCATACTTAACATACAACTGCTGCAACCACTCGTACAGCGTCAAGCCCATAGTATCCTTTGCCCATGCAGCAGCCTCAGC
>CAYLRH010000127.1:0-4808 GCA_964385905.1 uncultured Alistipes sp. | reverse complement strand
GATAACACCGACAGCCATATCCATTACGTTACCTTTAACGGCAAACTCCTTAAACTCTTTCAAAAATCCCATAATATCCTATAATTTAAATGTTTATATACCCAAATCTTATAGCAACATCTCACGCAGCACCTGACAGCTGCCCGCATAATCATTACGGTCGAAATGAAATGCGCCAATACCCTTTGCCAGAGCAGCATCGACATTTTCGCGACGGTCGTCAATAAACAACGTCTGTGAAGCATCGAGCGAGAAGCGGTCTAACAATATATCATATATCTCTGGCATAGGCTTAACAACGCCAACATCGCACGACACGACATCCCCATCGAAATAGCCATACACCTCCTGTCTACGCAGAAAATCAATAAACTCACGCGACATATTTGACAACACGTAGAGTTTATAACCCGCAGCCTTCAAATCACGAATCAACGCTGCCGTAGGAGCTATCGTCTCCTGCCTGCCTATCGCTTGTGAAATCATATCTCGTGCATATGTAGCCTCCACCCCACGATAAAGAGCCAACTCCTCAGCAACCCTATCGAGCGACGAGACACCCAAATCGTAATCTACCCAAAACTGAGGCATGGGCGATTGCGACACGTATGAGAAAAACTGCTTAAAATGTTCTGTACTTTTGGTCGGGTCCTGCGCAAAGACAACACGTCCCAAATCAAACACGATATTTTTCATGATGACAAATATATGAATTCAAGTTGAAATCTGCAAATTAGAGCCTATTATAATATGGTATAGTCTGTTTGCTCGAAAAAATATCACCCGTAAATTCTATTTTTTTAGACAAATTATTTGTATTCTAAATTTTTCGTTCTATATTTGTAGTAGATAACTTAAAATAGACTCAAGCGATTCTAAATATTTAGACAGAAATAAACATTAATGTAAAACTAATACCGGTATTAAAATGAGAAACAGAGAAGGCCTTACAAGAGGTGAAGAGGAGGTTATGCACATCCTCTGGAAATTGGGACAGGCAACCGTGAGCGACATCATCAAGCTGATGGCTCCGCCCAAACCTAAGTACACAACAATTGCCACATTCATCAAGATTCTTGAGAACAAGGGTTTTGTAACCCACGAGCAAAAGGGCAAGGGATACCTCTACACCCCCGCTATCGAACGAGAGGAGTATGCCAAAACCGTAGTTAAGAATATGTTGCGTTCATATTTCGACGATTCTATTCCCAACATGGTTTCATTCTTCTCGAAGCATGAAAATCTCTCGGTGAGTGACCTTGACGAGATTTACGACATTATCGAGAACGCAAAGAAGATGTAAAAACACCTAACCAAATAATGAGAGAGTTGGTAACATACGCATTGGAAGTAATCGCATGCAGCGGTATAATGCTCTTGGCATATAGGATACTCTTTGAGCGTCGCACCGAGTTCCGAACATGCCGCATATACCTGCTACTTGCATCCATCATCGCTGCCATAATCCCCACACTAAACATACCGGTGTGGGCGGCAGAGGTGGTATATCTCCAAATAACCGATGAATTACCACCCACTATCGACACACCCACAAACGAGGTCGCAACCACTCAGGTAGAGATACCGCAAAGCATTGACCTCTACCCCATTGTCTTGGGCATATATGTATTAGGCGTGGTGGTGTCACTCTCTCTTATGATGTATCAGTTTTGGACCATCCGCCGCATGAAACGCAACGGCGAGGTCGTGCGCAATGTGCCTCTGGTCATTCGTGCTGCTGAGAACATCTCATCTTTTTCGTTTTTCGGGACAATATACGTCGGTCATAACAGCACAGACGAGGACGTTGAGTCGATAATGATACACGAATATAGTCATATACGCCATAGTCACTCTGCCGAACGTGTAGTGATGGAGTTGCAGCGCGCCATTTTATGGTGGAATCCATTTGTGTGGATTATGCAACGCCGTCTGATTGAGGTGCATGAGTTCGAGGCCGATGCCGACGTACTCAAGCGTGGCTACAATGTGAACATATATATCGCAACAATCCTCAAGAGCCTGCTTGGTTACAGTCCGGACATTGCCAACGGCTTAAGAGACTCATTAACCAAAAAACGATTCAAGATGATGACAAAACCAACTTCGAGCAGATACGCCCTGCTCCGCGCATTAGCCATTATTCCCGTATTGGCAGGATTGCTATGCACATTCTCCTTCACGGCCAAGGCAACCGAGTATATCGACCTTGCAAACAATGCCCCAAACGGCAAACTATTAGAGATTAAAGTTGCTGACACACAAGGCAAACCAATGAAGGGCGCCGTTGTAATGATGGACAATGAGCGCGGCTTCACCACCGACGAGAATGGTCGTACAGACATCAAAAATGGTACGGTAGATGGTTTGAGCATTGACTATGTTGGCCACGCCGTAAAGAGCATCTCGGTGGACAACAAGGCTGACAAGGCCGTAGTAAATGTAACAATGGATGTTGTACCGCAATACATAATCGGCGCGCACATCTTCAACTACGATAGTTCTGAGCACAGAATAGCTAAGCGATACGACAACGATGCCCAAGAAGCCATTGAGCAGACCGAGAAGTCGCTCAGCACTCCCTCACAACCATTAACTATAGGCGAGGAGCACTTCGTTAAGGTTGAGCAGGCTGTGCTTTACGACGGTGGCAATGTAAACAAGTTCCGCAATTACATCCAATCTACTGTAAAATATCCCTCTGAAGCCATCAAAGATAATACTTACGGAGATGTAACGGTAGAGTTCATTGTGGAAGCGGACGCATCGCTCTCAAACATCAAGGTGACTGATTCGCCCGATATATCGCTCACAAATGAGGTTATACGAGCCATAAATGCCGCACCGCTAAAGTGGACTCCCGCAATGCAGCGTGGCGAGGCTACGAGAATGAAGTGTTATATGACAATCAACTTCTCGCTCAAAAAGGATGATTTTTTCAGAAAGACCAGCTTGGTGGCAAAATCAACATTATTCAACGGTGGAGAAGCGGCCGTGGAGTTCAAGAAGTATATGCAGAAGACACTGCGCTACCCCAAGTTAGCACAGCAGACAAAGAACGTGGGGCGTGTTGTAGCCTACTTCTCCATTGACGAGAATGGCCTGCCTGGCAATATCGAGCTCCTAACCCCAGCAGATGATATTCTCGCAGCCGAGGTGACACGCGCTATTGCAAACTCTCGAGGTTGGGAGTTAGTACGACACACGGATGTTTCGCAGAACATACCACAAGCTGGAGGTATATACTACATTGCTGTCGATTTCAGTATGCGGGGCGAAAATGGTATCGTAACTGCACCCATAATGCGAGAGACAAGCGACAAACGTCTGCAAGAGATATATGGCAAGGATTACATAGGCGCAGTCAACGTTATGGTCTACAATAAGTAATATTTCGCGAACTGCTCATTCCTCTCAGGGATGAGCAGTTTTTATGTTAGGAAGATAACATAATTAACCACAAAAAGAGAGATAAAAAGAGTCGGAGTATAATATTTTCGTTATCTTTGCGTTTGGATTTGTAAAAGGATAACCAAAGTTAATAAATATGAAAAATCTATTCAAAATTGCGTTGACTATGTTGGCCGTAGTAGTTATCGGCACATCTTGCAACGAGAACAACACAAAAACCACCTATTCAACATTCGTTACCGTTGTCGAGGGTTCTTGGGACATCCCCTACTACATTGTCTTCGACGATGGCTCAACAGCTGTTGTTGAGAATCGCAAGGATTGGACTCCCTCATTCACCGAGGAGTGGACCGAGTTGCGATATATCATCTACTACACCGAGACAGACCTCGTAGAGCCCGGATATGATAAGGTGATTAACATCTCGGCATACCAGCCCGTATCGACTGGCAAGGTGGAGAATGTAACCGACGAGGAATTCACAGGCGAGGACGGCTTGCAGGAGTACAAGGCAAAGCTGGATATCTCAGAGGCATTCTTCTCTCCCGCACGTAACTACCTGACAATGTCGATGATTATTCCTTATAGCGATGCAAGCATCAAGCACAGCGTGAAGGTTGTTCGCAACATTAGCGGTAATAGCGAGTTCAAGGAGCATTACATGAACGACGATTATTTGTGGTTGGAGGCATATCACGACGATAACGAGGATTCAGATGCTGGACAGGCTGTAACATACCTCAGCCTCAAGATTGACGAGGCAGAGTTGGAAATCGGTAAGTTACAGACATTCTACCACGGTATTAAGATTATTTACAACTCATACGAGGAGGATAAGGTAAAGATCTTCACATTCGATTTCAACCAGCAATAAGACACATTAGCTTAATTCATAAGGCTGTCCAACGCATGTTGTGACAGCCTTTTTTATGCCATTAACAAACCTTTTGGAGTATATTCCACCATAGAGTCAAACCCTACCTCACAATCTTATTAATAGGAATTAGGCCTGCTATATTAATAAGGTGCAGGCACCTTCTGCACTGTAACAACACAATCCCAATACCCCCCCCCAAACGACAACAATAAGCATAAAAAAATCCCCACCTCGAAAGGCGGGGATTCAAATATCAATAATTTGGATTATGCACCAAAGTTATCGAAGAGGATGTTCTCTGCGGGAACACCGAGGTTGTCAAGCATATTTACAACCGCTGAAGCCATCATCGGAGGTCCACACATAAGGTAGAGGTTGCCCTCGGGCTCGTCGTGAGTCTTCAGGTAATTCTCATACAATACGTTGTGAACGAAACCTACCTTATACTCAACACCTGCTGCATCTGCTGCGGGGTCGGGACGGTCCAAAGCCAAGTGGAACTTGAAGTTGGGGAACTCCT
>CAYLRH010000126.1:0-4819 GCA_964385905.1 uncultured Alistipes sp. | reverse complement strand
GAGTCGTTAGCCATCTCAATGGTACGCTCCTCCGCACCCAAAGCGTAGTTGAGCAGGGTAACATTCTTACGGCCCGCCACATTGCGCTTCAGCACCGAGAAGATGACAGGTACAGGCTCTACGGCATATACCCTACCCTTATCACCCACGATGTCGGACAGCGGGCGGGTGTAATAGCCCAAATTTGCACCTATGTCAATAGCCGTATAGCCCTGGCCAACGAGCTGTGGCAGGTGGTAGTTATACTCCAATGCGCGACCTCGGCGACCAATGCCCAGCGCACGATACAAGAAAAATATCTTGCTCACCACACGCAGGTAACCCTCCAGCGAGAGCAGACGATAGAGCAGACGATGAAAGAGTTTTCCCATCGGTTTAGTTCTTATAATTCACCTCCTGATTCAGCACCTCAACAACAAAGGGGTTGTACATCGACTCGTGACCGATGGTGCTCTCCTCGCCGTGGCCGGGGTATATCTTCACCTCGTCACCGAGCGGCAACAGGTTGTCGATAATCGAGCGCATAATCCACGAGTAGTCGCCACCGGGCAAATCCGTGCGACCAATGCTCTCACGGAAGAGCGTGTCACCCGTAAAGAGAATTCCCGCCTGAGGCTCGTACAGTGCCACGTGGCCGGGTGTATGGCCGGGTGTTGGGATAACCTTCAGTTCGGTTGAGCCGAACTTTACAGACTCCATACCCTCAAGGTCAACATCTATCGCTACGGGCATATCGCCTGCGCGAACACCGAAGAGCTCGGCACTCACCGAGGCCGTCTTCAACAGAAACTCATCCTTCGACGAGAGGGCGAACTTCGCACCATACTTGCTACGCAGATGCTCCACGCCCAGCACATGGTCGAAGTGGCCATGGGTATTGATTGCCAGCACGGGTTTCAGACCTCGGTCTGCAATGAACTTGTCTAAAATCTCGTCCTCCCGTTCGCTCATATTACCAGCGTCGATTACGGCGGCCTCAAGTGTATCGTCCCACACGATGTATGTGTTCTCCTGAATAGGATTGAACATCAATCTTGCTATCTTCATATTTTTATAGTTTTTCTTATTGTTCGCAATTAGGATGCCCTCCTGCGGAGGACAACATCAAAAGCATTTATTTTACAAAGGTAATAAAAAATACAGAGCGAGAATATTATTTCCTTGTTTGATTTTAGGTAGTTTTTCCATTTAATATTGGTAACTACGATAAGGTTTATTAATTTTGCGCAAAGAAAAAATCGAAACACAATATGGCAAGACGTAAAAAACAGAATTATCCCCTCATCGAGGCGCTGGAGATAACCACTCTGGCGGCCGAGGGCAAGGCTATGGGACGCTATAACGACCAGGTGGTGTTTGTGCCTATGACCGTGCCGGGAGATGTGGTGGATGTACAGATACGCAACAAGCGCCGCCGCTTTATGGAGGGCGTGGTGGTAAATTATGTGAAGCGTTCACCGTTGCGCGAGGAGCCTTTCTGCCCCCACTTTGGTGTGTGCGGAGGTTGCAAGTGGCAGAATCTGCCCTACGCCGAGCAGCTACGTTTCAAGACCGAGCAGGTTAAGGACCAACTCACCCGCATCGGCAAGATTGAGCTTCCCGAGGTGCAGCCCTGCCTTGGCTCTGCCAAGCAGCAGTTCTACCGCAACAAGCTCGAGTTTACATTTGCCGACAAGCGTTGGCTCACATACGAGGAGATTGCCGCAGGTGGCGACATTGAGCGCGAGCCCGCACTCGGATTCCATATTCCCAACTGCTTCGACAAGGTTTTGGACATTGACACCTGCTACTTGCAGGCCGAGCCGTCGAACTCAATCCGCACCGAGGTGAAGCGTTTCTGCATCGAGAATGGTTACTCGTTCCACAACTGCCGCGAGCACGCAGGCCTGATGCGTAACATCATTATCCGCACCGCCTCAACGGGCGAGGTTATGGTGATTATTATCTTCAACGAGGCCGACATGGAGCGTATCACCGCGCTGATGGAGATGTTGAAGGAGCGCTTTACGGAGATTACATCTCTGTTCTACGTAGTGAACACAAAGTGGAACGACTCGGTGGGCGATTTGGAGCACGTATGCTACGCAGGCAAGGACCATATCATCGAGCAGATGGAAGGCCTTCAGTTCAAGGTGGGTCCCAAGTCAT
Source organism: uncultured Alistipes sp. (assembly GCA_964385905.1). Classification (GTDB taxonomy): domain Bacteria; phylum Bacteroidota; class Bacteroidia; order Bacteroidales; family Rikenellaceae; genus Alistipes. Next base: position 2,671 of record CAYLRH010000126.1, on the reverse strand, counting down.
TCTACCAGACCAACTCGGAGCAGGCCTACGAGCTTTATAAGGTTACGCGCGAGTTTGCCGACCTGAAGGGCGACGAGGTGTTGTATGACCTCTACACAGGTACGGGCACCATCGCCAACTTCTGCGCACGTCGTGCCAAGAAGGTTGTGGGTGTGGAGTATGTGCCTGAGGCTATCGAGGATGCAAAGGTGAACTCGGCCATAAACGGCATTGAGAACACTTCGTTCTACGCTGGCGATATGAAGGACGTTTTGTCGGACGATTTCGTTAAGAGCAACGGCCACCCCGATGTGATTATCCTCGACCCGCCACGTGCAGGTGTTGACGAGCGTGTGATTGACGTTATCCTGCGTGCCGCACCTGAGCGTATGGTGTATGTGAGTTGCAATCCCGCTACGCAAGCACGTGACCTCCAGCTGATGGACGGAATGTATAAGGTTGTGGCTGTGCAGCCCGTAGATATGTTCCCCCACACGCACCACGTGGAGAATGTTGTAAAATTGGTGAAGCGTTAATGCAAGATTTTTGCTCTTTTCTCGTTTAATATATAAACCGTAAACAGAAAAGCGTATGAAAAAGTATTTTATTGGATTTGTGGCGCTCGTAGCGTTGGCAATATTTACCGTAAACGGTGCTTCGGCACAGGAACTCGGCAAGCAGACACCTACGGTGTCGGTGAACGGCTCGGCGCAGATTAAGGCTGCACCCGATGTTATATACATCTCAATCAAGCTCGACGAGAGCGACACCAAGGGTAAGGTTACGCTTGAGCAGCAGCGCCGCAATATGTTCTCGGCGTTGAAAAAGGCTGGCGTGGATGCCGAGAAGCAGCTCTCGGTGGTGGATATGAACTCCTCGTTCTATCGTCGTCGCGGCTCGCTTGCGGCCACACAGTATGAGTTGAAGGTAGGCTCAGCAGAGGATGTACGCAAGGTGTTTGACGAGCTGGATAGTGCAGGCATTCCCAACGTTAACGTGACGCGCACTACCTGCTCAAATATGGAGGAGTTGCGTTCCGAGGCCCGCAAGGCGGCAATGAAAAATGCGCAGATGCGTGCCCGCGAGCTGGCCGAGGCCGTTGGGCAGAGCATAGGACCTTGCCTGGAGATTAACGACTACACGACAAGCGTACAGCCCGTTGTATATCGCAGTAAGATGATGATGGCCAACGCGGTGATGACCGACGAGGCGGTTGCGGAGAGCGAGCCGAATGTGGAGTTTGAGCAGATAGTTATCAACTACAACATCTCGGCTAAGTTTGAGCTGTATTTGAAATAAAAAAAGGAGCCTTCAGGCTCCTTTTTTATTTGCTCAGTTTTACGGCAGTTCCAACGGCCGAAACCATAAACATACTCTTCTCCTTACCTGACACCTCGCCGAAGTCCATCTTCATTCCCACGATGGCATCAGCACCCAGCTTGTCGGCACGTTTCTTTATCTGCTTGAGTGCCGCCTCATAGGCATCGTCCAGCTTGCGCTGGTATGTACCCGAACGACCACCAAAGACATCGGTTACCGAAGCCTTCCAATCTGAAAGAAAATTCGAGCCAATCACTACATTGACCGACACGAGGTCGATATACTCAGTAATACGAGCGCCCTCGACATTGCTTGTTGTTGTAACTATCATAATTTATGTTTTTACAATTATAATTATTATTCCCTTTTCTCGCCCATCACACCAAAAAGACACAGCAACAGATAAAACGGAAGCAAGCCAACCACAAAGCTGATAATCGTACCCTTCCACGTAGGGCGATTCCTATCGCTCACAGCTGTAACGACCAACATCAGAGCGAACAGAATACCATAAGCAAGCAGAATTGTCTCCCACATATCTTTATCTGTTTAATAAATTACTCCTCCAATCGTGTAATCTTCGCACCCAGAGCATTCAGGCGGCCGTCAATATCCTTGTAACCGCGGTCAATCTGCTCGATGTTCTGTATTGTACTTGTTCCCTCGGCACTCATAGCGGCGATAAGCAACGCCACACCGGCACGAATATCGGGCGAGGTCATCTTTGCAGCACGCAGACGGATGCGGTGGTCGTGACCGATGACAGTAGCACGATGCGGGTCACAAAGAATAATCTGCGCGCCCATATCAATGAGTTTATCAACGAAGAAAAGGCGGCTCTCGAACATCTTCTGGTGAATCAGCACCGTACCCTTCGCCTGCGTCGCCACAACGAGGAAGATAGACAATAGGTCGGGTGTAAGGCCAGGCCAGGGGGCATCGGCAATATTCATAATCGAGCCATCGATGAAGCTCTCAATCGAATAGTGGTCCTGCTGCGGGATATAGATATCATCACCACGCTGCTCAAACTGAATACCGAGGCGGGCAAACTGCGCGGGAATGATGCCGAGATTCTCATACGACACATCCTTGATGGTAAGCTCCGACTGCGTCATAGCGGCCATACCGATAAAGCTACCAACCTCAATCATATCGGGCAACATGGTATGCTCCGTACCGCCCAACTCCTTCACACCGTGGATGGTGAGCAGATTTGACGCTATGCCTGAAATCTTCGCACCCATGCGGTTAAGCATCTTACACAACTGCTGGATATATGGCTCGCAAGCGGCATTGTATATTGTGGTCGTACCCTCGGCCAGAACGGCAGCCATGATGATATTGGCCGTACCCGTCACCGAGGCCTCGT
>CAYLRH010000125.1:0-4830 GCA_964385905.1 uncultured Alistipes sp. | reverse complement strand
GCCACAGAAGAGGGCAAGTAAAGACGAATCTTGGTACCATAACGGGCTGAATACTCCTGACCGTTGATATTTAGCTTATTACGCATCGAGAGGTATGTGCCCTCAGGAAGACTTGAAGTATTCTCCTCACCGCAGAACAGGAAATAGGGAACATAGTGAGTATAGTCGGTATACGAGTTCTGCATACGTGCCAGTTCCGAGTTGCGTGTCAGCACAACGTTACCAGCCAAATCGCGGCATGTAACATCAAACCACAACCAAGCGTTATGATGACGCACCGCCGTACTATCCGCGACACCCTCGTCAAGCAGCTCCACATAATAACCACCATTGGGCTGGTAGTTATTAATCACCTCAGGACGGTTTATCTTAATCCACTCTTCGAGTGCAATAGACTCCAACTCATCATAGCTAAGCGTAACCGACTCCACACACGAGCCACACGCAAAAGCCACGCAAATCAAGCAAAATAGACGATTTATAAATCTCATATCTAAAAAACGTTCTTTTATTTCTCTTTTCCCACTATTGCGCGCCACCTACGCTCTCAATAGTATAAAACCAAGCTACGGACGACTCCTTTGGCACCACACCTACCACATCATCCTCGTATGCGGCATCGAGTGTCATGTAGGCCTCGACCACATCGCCTTCGCGACAACCTATTAACGACGTAGTGACTCCTTTTATTATATTGGTCTGGCCAATTTTTATTGTCAGCGGTTCCACTGACCAATAATCAGTATTTAGTCCCGCCTCTCGCAATGCGCTTATAACACTCGCATCGTTGGACATATACACCGACGAGAGTGCAGGCGCTGCCCCCGTAAAGACATAGGCCGTAAAGGTGATTGTCACCTCATCTCCCTCCTTAATTGCAGGCTTCGACTTACGCTCAGGGGCATAATAGGTCGCAATATAGCGATACACCGAGTAGTCAATTCGCTCATAGAACGCAGGATTAGGAGTCAACGCATTCTCAACTTCGCTGATGCTAATCAAACGTGGCACATGTGACGAGGTGAGATAACGCTCAATATTGGTACGCTGATTATCCGCAACATCCACGTCATCACCACATCCTACCGCCATAATCAGGCACAAGATGGCACACAAGCCTGTGAACAAATTCAACTTCATATACCCTATAATCGTGCAAATTTAAGCAAAAATATCCATTCGTCAAATTTCGAGTGAATATTTCTACCTCGGAACAGGCTCAAAATTCAAAAATATCAGCAAAAAGACCTTCCCAACTACAAGCGGCGCAACGCCTGACGCACAGCCTCCTCAACAGAGATGGTCGGTGACTCGTTCAAAATCGCCTTTACGACCTTCTCCGATGCACCCTTCTGGAAACCAAGCATTACCAACGCGGCAAGGGTTTCGTCAAGCACCTCGCTACATTGGTTACCAGCCACAACGGGAGTAATATCGCGATCCGCCCCAAGCTCCAGCATCTTACCGCTCAACTCGACAATAATCTTCTGTGCGGTCTTGAGTCCCAAGCCCTTAACATTCTTAAGCAATACTGCGTTCTCGGTTGCAATAATGTTTCGCAGCTCGGAGGTCGAATAGGTCGACAGAATCATGCGTGCCGTATTTCCACCCACTCCCGAAACACTTATAAGATGGCGGAAAAGTTCGCGTTCGAGCTTCGTCGCAAAGCCATAAAGCACCTGAGCATCCTCGCGCACCACAAAGTGGACATAAAGACGCGCCGACTTCTCACCCTCGATTGCCGAGTATGTTTGCAACGATATATTGATATAATACCCCACTCCCGAGGCATCTATCACAGCGTATGTGGGGGCCAAATCCGCCACTAAACCCGAAATATATTCGTACATAGAGTTAATTTTAATTGCTAATAGGGCAAAAATAAATATTTTTTTTTACCTTTGTCAATTATTGCTGAATTAATAGTAAAAAAATCTAAAAAAGTTAAGCATAAAAGATTATGAAAAAAGTTTTATGGACACTGCTCGTTGCCGCACTGAGCTTCGCATCTTGCGAGAATAAGACGGCTACCCCCGCAGCTGAGAGCGAGGCTGCAACAACCGAGGCTATCGCTGGCGGCGACATGGCTTACGTAAGAGTTGAGTATGTTTTGGCCGAGAGCGACATTTATAAGACCGAGGGTGTAGCCCTTCAGGAGAAGACTCAGAAGGCTCAGAACTCATGGGCTCAGAAGGAGCAGAACCTTCAGAACGAGGCTGCACAGTTGCAGGAGAAGTATCAGAAGGGACTTATCACCACTGCCGACGCTCAGAAGCAGTCACAGTCTATCGAGAAGCGTGTAGCAAACTACCAGAGCAACACTCAGAAGGAGGCTCAGGCTCTTGACGAGGAGAACTTCGTATTCTCTAACCGCACTCAAGATTTGCTTATGCGTGCCATCAAGGAGGTTAACGCTGACAAGAAGTACAAGATGGTATTCAACGCCTCTGCATTGGTTGACGCTGTTGACGCTTTGGATATCAGCGACGCTGTATTGGCAAAGATCAACGAGTTGTACGCCGCTGAGAAGAACGAGGCTGGAAAGAAATAATCCAACAACTCTTTCATCATAAGAGGTCATTCCTTTCGGGATTGACCTCTTTTTTATTTCCACAACTATTCTCTTATTTCTTATTTTTTTGTAATTTTGAGAATCGGAATCAACAAAAAACATTATACCATGAAAAAACTACTACTTCTGCTGGCCATCTGCGCGCTCTGCACGACAGCCATGGCACAAAACACCAAACCTCAAGCCGTAATCTTTGAAACAGACATGGGTAATGACATCGACGACGCGATGGCGCTCGACCTGCTCTTCAAGAATATGGATCAGGGTAATATAAATCTTCTGGCTGTAAGTGTCCATAAGAATAATCCCCACTCGGCCGAGTATATTGATATTATGCGCAATTGGTACGGCTACAAGAAGATGCCTATCGGTGTAAATACAGGTTGCGTGACCGATATGGATTGTGTGGATTATTGTACAAAGGTGTGCAAACTCACCGACAAAGATGGCAAGCCGCTGTTCAAGCGTTCGAAAAACCCGAAGTATGAGGAGGCGGTAGATATGTATCGCCGCATACTCTCGAAGCAAGACGACAAGTCGGTGGTAATCATTACCGTAGGATTCTCCACAACAATGGCGCAGCTGCTCCAGAGCCAACCCGACAAGTACTCTCCCTTAACAGGCGAGGAGCTTGTAGCAAAGAAGGTTAAGTACTACTCTATCATGGCAGGCGAGTTTGTACGCGAAAACTATCGTGAGTACAACGTATGGAATGATTTGGAGGCAGCAAAATACTTCTTCGACAAGTCGCCCATCCCGATGGTTATTGTACCCTGGACTCTCGGTGACCAGATTCAATACCCAGGCAAGAGCATCGCCAATGACTTTTCGTGGAGTGCCGCCAACCCGATGGTGGAGGGATATAAGGCCTATCTGCAAATGCCTTACGACCGCCCGACGTGGGATGTTATCTCGGCTATGTATGCCTGCCACCCCGACCATAAGGCATTCACTTTGAGCAACAAGGGCGAGGTAAAGGTTGTAGGCAAGGGTGTAACCGAGTGGCGAGATGATGCTAACGGTCGTTACCAGATACTCATTCCCAACGAGTCGCAACGAGAGCAAATCCTCGACTACTTCATCGAGATACTTACGACCAAACCCAAGAAAATGAAATAAACAACCACAAAGCCGCCACAAAAGGCGGCTTTTTTATTTATATATGGCATGTGAGATTTGGTGGCGTAAAAATTTGTATTATCTTTGCAGTGTCATTAAAGAATAATCGTTCGGTTATTTTTCAATCATCGAATTAGCAACTAACGTACACAATATATGCAAGATTTTAGTGCGCTCGAAGGCAAATCCTTAGCGGAGTTGCGCGAGATAGGTAAAGTTTTTGGCATCACAGACTCATCACTCAAGAAGAAGGAGTTGCTCAATGCCATAATCGAAGGTGCATCCAAAGAGGGCAACGAGGAGGCTGCTTCTGAGTCCGCCCCAGAGGCTGCTCCCCGTAAGCGTGGTCGTCGCCCAAGAATGAGTACCACCCGCGTGGAGGACAACAAACCATCTACGGAGGCGAATACGGGAAATGAGGTTGCAACAGCCGTTGAGCCAGAAAACAACATAACCACAACGCCTGATACCCCTGCTCCAGTTGTTGAGCAGCCGAAGCGTCGTGGTCGCAAGCCCAAGGCCCTCAAAGAGCAGGAGGCCATGCAGGCTGCACAGGCCGAGGCGCAAGCCAAGGAACAGACTGAAACACATCACGATAACACCACAGAAGAGCCTACCGCTCCTGCAAGTGAGCCGCATCGTTCCCACCGTCAGGAGCCACAGCGAGAGCTCGTAAAGGAGCAGAAGGAGCAGTTTGCTGGCGAGGTCGTTGGCGAGGGTGTTTTGGAGGTTATGCCCGATGGATATGGCTTCCTGCGCTCGGCAGACTATAACTATTTGAACTCACCTGATGATATATATGTATCTCCCTCGCAGATTAAGCTCTTCGGCTTGAAGCCTGGCGATACTATCAGTGGCGTTATTCATCCCCCGAAGGAGGGCGAAAAGTACTTCCCCCTTATCCGTGTAAATGAGATTAACGGACTCAAGCCTGAGTATATCCGCGACCGCGTGCAGTTTGAGTATATGACCCCATTGTTCCCCAGCGAGAAATTTAATCTTACGGGCAAGGGACATAACTCTCTATCGAATCGCGTTGTTGACCTCTTCTCGCCCATCGGCAAGGGCCAGCGAGGTTTGATTGTGGCACAGCCCAAGACCGGTAAGACAATGCTGTTGCAGTCTATCGCAAACGCCAT
>CAYLRH010000124.1:0-4862 GCA_964385905.1 uncultured Alistipes sp. | reverse complement strand
ATCTCAACGTCGCCTGCAATGTATGCAAAAGGTTCTACAGTAACGTTCTCTCCCAATTTAGCATCGGGATGAACGTATGCCAAGTTGCTAATCATAAATCTATTTCTATTCTGGTTTTTTATTTCTCACAATCTGTGCCATGAGAGTAGCCTCGCAAGCCAACTGTCCACCTACGAAGATTTTGCCAATAATCGAAGCGATACCGCGACGGATAGGCTCGATGATATGGGCCTCAATCTGCAAGGTGTCACCGGGTACAACCTTACGCTTGAAGCGAACGCCATCAATACGCAGGAAATAGGTCGAGTACTCCTCAGGATGCTCCACGCTATTCAGTACGATGATACCTCCAGCCTGTGCCATAGCCTCAACGAGCAATACACCCGGCATAACGGGCTCCTCGGGGAAGTGACCTGTGAACTGAGGCTCGTTTACGGTGATATTCTTGATTACACCTACCGACTTGTCGTCAAGGTGGAAGACCTTGTCAAGCAACAAGAAGGGATAGCGGTGGGGGAGCAGTTTGCGAATGTCGTTAATATCCAAAAGAGGAGCCTTCGCGGGGTTATACTTGAAAGCGGGCTTCTCGCCATCGCGACGGATGGTAGCCAAGAGCTGCTTCATGAACTCTGTATTGGCGTAGTGGCCAGGGCGTGATGCCCAAACGCGACCCTTGATACGCATGCCAAGCAGTGCGAAGTCACCCAGCAAATCCAAGAGCTTGTGGCGTGCCAACTCGTTGCTTGCGCGGAGCTGAAGGTTGTTCAGGTAACCGCCTGTTACGCGGATATCATCCTTGCCAAATACTTTCTTGAGGTGGTCCAACTGCTCGTCCGATACGGGATTCTCAACAACAACGATAGCGTTGTCCAAATCGCCACCCTTGATGAGATTCATCTTGAGCAGCGGCTCCAACTCGTGCAGGAAGACGAATGTACGGCAGGGAGCGATGTTCTCCTTGTACTCGTTGAACATATCGAGTGTGGCGTACTGGTTGCCGACAACCTTTGAGTTGTAGTCAACGTGTACCGATACGGTGAACTCGTCGTCGGGGTAGATGATGATAGCCACGCCCTTGTCGGGAATGGTATATACTTGCTTCTCGGTCACCTCGTAGTACTTGCGGGCGCTCTTCTGCTCCACAAGACCAGTCTCCTGTATCTTTTCAGCGTACTCGCGTGCCGAGCCATCCATGATGGGGGTCTCAGGACCGTCGATGTCAATCAAAGCATTATCTATACCCAAAGTCCAAAGGGCTGAGATGATATGTTCGATGGTGCTTACCTTAGCCGCACCCTTCTCGATGGTTGTGCCACGAGAGGTGTCGGTAACATATTCGCAAAGTGCAGGTACGGTAGGCGTACCCTCCAAATCTGTACGGCGGAAAACTATGCCATGGTTGTCAGCGGCCGGATTAACCGTCATGTTTACCGTCACTCCGGTGTGTAAACCCTTGCCAGAGAATGAGATCGAACCTGCGAGGGTCTGTTGTTTCATCTGCATGTTTTGTTAAGTTTGTTGGTAATTTACTGTTAAACTATTATCCGCGACTGATAATAAACTCCACAAAGATACTAAATTTCCGAAAAAAAACGTACTTTTGCATGAGATTTCTAAGAATGCAATAGTCGGAAATGACAAATAGTGAACCAAAAAGACCAGTGGAGGATGCTAATCAGGCATCAAGACCTGCGCAGCGCCCTCGCCGTGCCCGTATGCGATTGCCCTTCGATAATCGTAAGCAGGATGCAGGTGAGTGGGCGTATGACCATCGTGTGGGCTTGAGTGTGATGGTTATTGCCTATCTGATTTTGGGCATAGCATTCTTTGCCTCGAAGATTGTCATCGGCTCGCGTCCCCACATGCAGGGCATATACGTTGACCTGAAGACTCTGGCCGAGTTGGAGGCCGAGAAGGAGCGTCTGGAGCGTGAAATAGAACTCAAGCAGCAGCAAGACATCGACTGGTCGGCGGTGCGTAACCGCATGTCTAACGACGCCTTGCTGAACGAGAACCTGCGTGATGACCGTGGCACAAACACCTCGGAGATAAACGAGTCGGCAAAGGATATTGCTGCCGGCATGGCTGCCAACCGAGCTGCTTATGAGGCGGGATTGGCTGAGGCAAAATCTATCCTTGAGGCTGAGCGTGAGAAGTCATCGTATCAGGGCAAAAGTTCGAAGAATCAGGATGCCAAGTATAAGGGTGGCGTGACGGTGCGTTACTCGTTTACAAATCCCGTGCGTACCAAGCGTGACCTCGTTATCCCTGCCTATAAGTGTGAGGCGGGAGGTCAGGTGGAGGTTGCCGTTGTGCTGAACAATGGTGGCGAGGTAGTCTCGGCCCGTGTGATTTCGGGCGGTGATGAACGTATGCGTGAGGAGGCCCTGAAGGCGGCTCGTGCTTCGTTGTTTAATATTGATAATACGGCTCCCACGCGCCATAGCGGAACCATAACATACACATTTATACCCCAGTAACGGTGAAACAGTTGTGCTACATATTGCTTGTGTTGGCAGCCATCTTCTGCGTCGATTGCGTGAGCGACGATGTGCAGCAGGGTGGTGGTGTCACTGCGTGTAGCTATGTGGGAGAGATTGTGGATGGAGATAATGACGACACCACTTATGTCGAACTGTTCTACTCAAGAGAGTATAGCGGAGATTTGTTTCTGCGTACGTCGCGAAATATCGTATCGGTTGGACAAAACAACCTATCATCAATAAATAATAGCGTGCGCTCGCGTCATGAGTCGCATACGAAGAGTCTTATGCAGGCCGTTCCTGAGAGCCATGCAGGACATCTAACCCGTTTCTTTGAATACAATCACTTCAAGTCGTCGCTTCGCGTGGTCTACTATTTGTATGCGTTGTGCCGACTACGTATTTAGCCAATTAATTTTTTCAAAATTGTATCTCGCAGCTGTCGGCGACGGTTGCGTGATAATGTATGTAAATTTGGGAAAATATAGAAGCTGTATAGTCGGGCGATTTTGGCGTTTCTCTTCTCCTCTCAATCCTCATTTGCCACAAGTAAATGCAGTTGCTCGGAGTGCGAGGGCCTAAAAATCTCTCTTGCTATAAAACTTCTTTGGAGTAGGGTAACATATTATTGTTATACAACTCCATCGGGGCAGTAGCCCCATCGAGGGCGTGCCCTCAAAATGTCTATTCGTATAAAATGAAAGATTATGATATGTGTAAGGCGCTCTATGCCTTGCCGGGGAGTATAGTGCAGCCTGGTCGTAAATCACTCGTCAAGCCTATTGTTACAGTAGCTGCGGGTGTTGCGGTGTTGTTGCTGAACGGTATGATTCCCAATCAAATCGAATATGCTAACCTGCAATCGGCTGTGGTGTTGTTCGGAGCAGCTTTGTTGTTGGTTGGCTTAGTTGTATGTGTTGTGCGTATAAGCGGTCATAGTAGTAGGCCGTGGCACGTGCAAGATGGGTGCTTTTTGAGAAAAGAGGAACTTAAATTCGTCAAAGAGCGCAGTTCTAATGTCAGAGATTTGGTGCGTACGGGAGATTTTACTACCTTGCGCTCGCTTCCCGAAGACGGCGTGTCGGCCGTTACGGTTGTGATGTACTCGTCGCCTCGCAGTGGGTTTTGTGCCGCTCAGGTGTTTGAGTATGCAGACCTCGAGTTGCGACCTGTCGATGACATGAAGGTTGTGATGTAACAACATTGAGCCATGGGTGGCGATTATTTTTAAGTAAAAAGATTGGTTTTATATATGGAGAATATTTTATTGGTTTGGGCGATGCTGCTCTTTGTGGCTGTGGTGGCTGGTAAGGTGGCATATCGTTTTGGCGCTCCGGCATTGTTGCTGTTCTTGGGTGTAGGTATGATTTTCGGACTGAAGTTCATCAGTTTCGAGTCGTTCGAGATGACCCAGTTCATCGGTATGCTGGCGCTGTGTATTATCCTCTTCTCAGGAGGTATGGATACTAAGTTTTCTGAGATAAAACCTATACTTGGACCGGGCGTTATGTTGGCTACCGTAGGTGTGGCCATGACGGCACTCTTGTGTGGAGTGTTTATCTTCTTCTTCTCGAAGTGGGTAGGTCTGGCTTTGTCGTTACCTGTGGCTCTTTTGTTGGCATCAACAATGGCCTCTACCGACTCGGCATCGGTCTTCTCCATTCTTCGAAGCAAGAAACAGGGACTAAAGCAGAATCTGCGTCCGCTGCTGGAGCTGGAGAGTGGTAGTAACGACCCGATGGCGTATATGTTGACGGTGCTGATGGTGTCGGTTGTCATGAGTTCAGGAGATGGCGACGTCAGCTGGGGCGAGAGTGTGGCGAAATTTGTTGTTCAGATGTTGGTCGGTTGTGCTTTGGGATATGGTATTGGCCGCTTGGCGGTGTTTACCATAAATCGAATCAATATCAAGAGCAATACATCTCTCTACTCCGTTCTGTTGCTGGCTTTTGTCTTCTTCTCGTTCTCATTCACTACGCTGGTGTGGGGTAATGGCTATCTGGCGGTATATATCACTGGCCTTGTGGTTGGTAACCATAAGATTGCTCATCGTGGCAATCTGATAACCTTCTTCGATGGTTTCACGTGGTTGGCGCAGATAGTGATGTTCCTCGTCATTGGTCTTCTGGTGAATGTGCATGAGCTGCTGCAGCCTGAGGTGCTGATGTTGGGTGGTGCTGTGGGAGCCTTTATGATTCTTGTGGCACGTCCTCTGTCGGTGTTCGTATCGCTTCTTCCGTTCCGCCGATTCTCTACTAAGGCTCGATTCTACATCTCGTGGGTTGGCCTGCGTGGTGCGGTGCCTATCATCTTTGCGATGTATCCCATTGTCGAGGGTGTGGGCGATGGACAACTGATATTTAACGTAGTCTTTATGGG
>CAYLRH010000123.1:0-4913 GCA_964385905.1 uncultured Alistipes sp. | reverse complement strand
TACGAGTAATGGTTGCATAGGGCAACACCTTTATCACTGCATCACGTTTAATGATGTCCAGCTGCTGCTGAAGATTATCCATCGAATCAGGGGCAGGTGCAAGATTGGGCATAGAGCAAACGGTGGTAAATCCGCCATGTGCAGCAGCTGCCGTACCTGTTGCGATAGTCTCCTTTGAAGAGAATCCGGGCTCACGCAAATGCACATGCAAGTCCACCAACCCACTCATGATGGTAAGGCCTTTGCAATCGTAAACTTTGTCGCCATCTACGGGCTCAATATCAGCTGCAATACGCTCGATTCGGCCATCGACAACAGCCACATCGAGTCTATCAATCAAGCCGTTACGCACCACCGTGCCACCTTTAAGGATTAATCTTGTATTCATATTTATTTACAAAAAGGGCGACCAAACAGTCGCCCAATATATTAACAAATAAAAACAGTTATAACGTCGTTTTGAATAACGGTAATAGAAACGGGAAAACAAGATCTCGAATACTCTGCCAAGCGATGCTTCGCTGACAACGGAGATATGTTATTACGCTTCTTCATACCGACCAATTTATTTCTTGCAAAGGTAAGAAAAATTTTCCAATTAGAATCTCATTCAGCACACTTTTTTATACATATTTTTACACGCGCGGAATATTCCAATTTCATCTGCCAATATTAGAATACAATACGCGCCCCGAGCTGCATACTCCAACGCGACAACAAATCATCAGCCGACGGTTTTGCTCCCGTAAAGCGATATACTGGTTCTCCATCCTCCACAGCCGACACAGTCACAGGCTGCAAACGCACACCCGACACATTATAGTAGGCACCCCAGTGACGACAAATCAAATTTCCGAGATTCATCACATCCAACGAAACCTCCACCTTTCTATCGGTTTTTGCGCCAAAATAGAATCCATGAGCAAGATGCAGGTCAATACGATGCTCCGCAGGAGCCTGCACAGCGTTACGCTCCGTAAAGCTACCTCTACGCGCTCGCAAATAGCTATCTGCCTCAATAAAATCATTCCATCGCTCACGCGACTCCGCATCCGCAAAACGCATACTCTGCATCTCCGCCTCCGTGGGAACGTACATCAATGTTGAGCCATAAGCGCCATCGCCATTAAAATCGACACTCTCGCCAAAGCAAAGCGAGTAGCGCTGTCCCGATGTCATCTGATAGACCAACCCCGCACTCACATCAAACATGCGCGCATAACGTTTATGATACGACGCAGTCAGCGATACTTTATGTGGCACATCATAGGCCGAGAACGAGAGTGGCACATCGTTCAAATCCAAAGCATAGGTACGACTCCAGTTGCTCGATGATGAGGTCGAGGGCACATCACACACCGCATACGAGTGTCCAAAGATATACGACGCCATAAGCGACAATCCCCACGAAAAATTCTTCGCCACGCTACCCGACAACGAATAGGAGTATCCACGCGAGGTATTGTCAAGATAATATACCGCCGAATAATCTTTCGTAGTCGTTCGGCTTAATGGCAGGGCAGAGAGAGCATTGCCATCAGCGAGATAGATACTCTCATCAGTACGCTCAATTGCCATATTACGGAAGACAGCATTGTACAGAGTCTTTGTGTATAGTGCTTCAGCACGCAGGCTCCAGCCATCTTCAGTTTGAAAACCTACCGCAAACGTAGCCTTCAGATTTTGTGGATAACGAAACTTGCTATTCATTGCATTGAGCATAAAACGTGTATTAGACTGCGTAGTCGGCGATGGCTTTACCGCAAATGGGGCAGCCGACTCCACTATTTGCCCGCCATCGGTCTTTGCCGTCAAGCGCAAACCCTTCTGCTCAACGCCCGTATTAGAGTAGTTGTTCACAATCCACACAAAGGGAACCTGCCCCGTAAAGATACCCACTCCGCCATCCATGGTCAAACGGCCTGACTCATAATCTCTGGTCCATGACAGCCCCACACGTGGCGAGAATAAAAGCTGCGCCTCAGGGACATCACCAATGCGAATACCATACTTACGGGCAATATCACTCGAATTAAACCCATCATTCGGGGTAGGCTTATTGAAGATTAACGGCAGGGTAGCACGCAGACCATACGTAAGCTGCAATCCACGCCCCAAAGCCCAACGGTCCTGCAAATATAGATTCAACTCGGCAGCCTTGAATCGCGGGCCCCATGTGGTTGTCCCCGTAACTGCAGGATCTGTATAATTATACTCATATACCGATGCCAAATCACGCTCAAAATCTTCTATCGTATTATACGTGTATGTACCATACGCATTTGCGAGGTAACGATTATGGATATTGTAAAACTCATGGTGCATACCCGCTGTTAAAGAGTGAGAGCCGCACTCAAAAATAACATCATCGGTAATAGTCAACACATTCTGCGTCAAGCTATTCACCCCTGCATAACGGTTGTTTCCAATATTAATCGAGACACCACCCGTAGTACCTCCATTACGAATAATCACACTCGGCAAATCGCCCTCAACATCAGGCTCACGACCATCTCCCACGCGAGAAAAGCCCACTCGCAAAGTATTATGAACTCTATCCGAAATACGCGACTCCAGAGAGAGAGCCAGATGATGCGCTGTGCTGTAATTGGCATAGCCCGAACCATTAAATGTAAACGAAGCAAGAGAGTTGGCATACTCCTCAGCCCGTGCGTCCAAAAAGCTATAACTTGCCGACAATCTATTACGGTCGTTAATATGCCAATCCAGCGTAGCCAGCAAAGAGCCCGAACGCTGCTGTACATCCCTCAAGCCTGTGCCACCGCCATCATATCCCGTCAACGCCTTATACCGAGCCGATACTCGCTCCAACTCAGCACGATCCAATGACACACCTTCATAACCGAGGTAATATGATGATGGCGAGCTATCGAGATTATACTCTCCGCTAACAAAGAAGAAGAGTTTATTCTTCACAATAGGGCCACCCAACGTAACACCATATATTTGCGTCGATTGGTCATCCAATCTCTTGCGGTCTGCCACATCACGGCCTGCAGTTGTTCCGTAAAAATCCTGATTATTATAATATGTATAGGCGCTACCTCTAAGTTCATTAGTACCCGACTTTGTTATGGCATTTATCGCTCCGCCACCAAAACCGCTCATGCGAACATCATACGAGGCCACCGCCACCTCAATCTGCTCGATAGCATCCAAAGCCACAGGATTTGCATTCGACAAGCCTCCGTTTGTTCCCGACGAGGATAGACCATACATATCGTTATTGGCCACGCCGTTAACCATAAACGAATTATATCGGTTAGCCACACCGCCATACGACATACCACCGCTCTTGGTCGCAACGGCTTGCGGCATCAGTCGCACGACATCATACAGCGAACGCGACACGGTAGGCATCTTCGATATAAATTCATCGTCAAACTTTTCCGCCACATCACCCGTCTGTACGCCCTTAGTTGTAACCACCACAGCATCCAACGTCGCAGCCTCATGCAGCACGACATCCTCCACACGCACATCACCCACACGCATGGTCAAAGGCTCACTCTCATGAGTTTGATAACCCACATAACTCACCTCCAACACATAGCCATCAGAGGGGCGTATTCCATGCAACGAGTAACGGCCATGCGAATCCGCAGCCACAGCATAAGATTGGCCCGTAATAGGGTGTGACAACACAACGGTTGCCCCGATTAACACTTCGTTTGATTGATTTTTCACTACACCGCGCAGAGAGGCGGTTGTAACTTGAGCCATAACACTAACAAGGCTCAACATTGCCACTAACAGGCAAGCTAACTTTTTCATTACAATTCGTTTAGGGCACCTATTTACGGCGCAAGTTTAACACACGTTGCCTAACAGCGACAAAACCCCGTAGGCGATCGACGCAAATATACAAAAAAATCATTATTTTTGCATCGTTATCACGTTAACATGGATGCAATAGCACAATTTTTTATCGAATGGGGCTACATTGGCCTATTTCTGTCGGCACTGGTGGCCGGCAGCATATTGCCATTCAGCTCGGAGATAGTTCTCACCGTCCTGGTACAGATGGGTGCCGACCCGCTTGTGTGCCTTATATCTGCATCCGTGGGAAATACCATTGGCGGACTTATATGCTATTGGCTTGGTTATCTGGGTAATATGCAATGGATTGAGCGCTGGCTCAAGATAGACCACGCAAAGATGGAGCGTGTCGATAGGTTCGTTCGCAAGTACGGAGCATGGATGGGAATATTCGGTGTATTACCATGGGTAGGCGAGGCCATCATTGTGCTGCTGGGCCTTATGCGTGCCAATGTATATCTCACTACGGCCACCATGTTTGTTGGCAAATTTGTTCGATACCTTCTCATGTTACTCGCCCTGCAAGGGGTAAACTCACTCTTTTAGACATATTATATAAAATAGGTAAGCCTGTTTTATCTCATTTTCTCACACCCGACAGTCATTTTGGTGCAAAGTTTGAATATAGCTGATTGGATTAATTGGCAATCTTCAAATTATGAGAAAATTACTACTTCTAATGTTGGCCATGGCCACATTTATCGGAAAGAGTGATGGCCAAGTTATTGGTATCAAAACCAACTTGTTATATTGGGCATCGGCATCGCCCAACTTGGGCGTAGAGATTGGGTTGGGCAAACAGACAACGCTCGACATCTCGGCAGGATTCAATCCATTTACATTCTCTCACAACCGCAAGTGGAAACACTGGCTTGTTCAGCCTGAGTTCCGCTGGTGGACTTGCGAACGTTTCAACGGTCACTTTTTAGGAGCACACCTCGTTGGTGGCGGATTCAACATCGGCAATCTATCATTCTTCCCATTCAGCATTTGGGACGGATTGGAAGATTATCGCTATAAGGGTCATGCACTGGGAGGAGGTATCTCATACGGATACGCATGGATGCTCGGCA
>CAYLRH010000122.1:0-4943 GCA_964385905.1 uncultured Alistipes sp. | reverse complement strand
TACGGCAATCTGCGCGACTACGGTTTGGCAGACCAGAAAGCGGCCATCGAGCAGTTGGCTGCACGCCACGATTTTATTGATATTGAGCGTGTTGGTATTCACGGGCACTCTGGTGGCGGCTTTATGTCTACGGCGGCTATTTTGCAATACCCTGACTTCTTTAAGGCTGCAGTATCGTGTGCAGGAAACCACGATAACAAGATTTACAACCGCTGGTGGAGCGAAACACACCACGGTGTAAAGGAGCAAGTCAACGACAAGGGAGATACTACATTTGTGTATAAAATCAGTAGCAACCCCGAAATTGCGAAACGACTGAAGGGTCACCTTCTTTTGGTACACGGTGAGATTGATAACAACGTTCATCCGGGTAACACATCGCGTGTAGTGGACGCCTTGATTCGCGCCAACAAACGCTTCGACATGCTCTATCTGCCCACGCAGCGTCACGGCTTTGGCGATATGAACGAGTATTTCTACTGGCGTTTGGTTGACCACTTCACCGACTACTTGATTGACGGTCGCACAAAAGAAGTGGACATTCCGCAACGATAAAACAATATGAAACAATTAATTAGAATCATATTAGGACTTCTCGTGACCTTCACGGTCACGGGATGTTCTTCATTTGACGAAAATCATCTTGCCATCTGCGGTGGTGAGGAAGTTCGAATCATTGATATAAGCAAGTCCGAGGGGCGCAATCTGCACGAGGTGTGGAGCTGGCGTATTATCGAGCCCACCGAGGGACTACCCGCCGAGTACGGTAAGTTCCTAAAGCCTTTGGATGAGTGCAAATTTGTGGATGGGAACAGAAAACTGTTGCTCACATCATCGCATAGCGCCGTAGTGTTACTCGACATAAAGAGCAGAAAATGTGACTTCTACGCCCGCGTACCTATGGCTCACTCAGCCGACCTGCTACCCAACAATCGTATAGCAGTAGCTCTTTCGACTGACAAAAAGGGTAACTCGCTGGAGATATACGATATAGCCCAGCCCGAAAAGGTACTATTCCGCGACTCGCTATATTCGGGTCACGGTGCGGTATGGCACGCCGAGCGTGAAAGCCTATACGCTTTGGGATATGATGTGCTGCGCGAATACAAACTCAAGGATTGGCAGACGGCCACACCATCGTTAGAGTTGGTGGCATCATGGCCTATACCTGTTCGCTCGGGACACGACTTAGTGAAGGTTGATTCGCAGAATATGTTGATTTCGGGTCACGAGGGTGTTATGTGGTTTGATGTTGAGGGCGGCGAGTTCAAGCCCTTCGAGCCATTGAAGAACACCGTAAATGTAAAATCTGTCAACTACAACAAGCAACTTAACCGCCTGATTTACACCAAGGGCGAGATTAGTTGGTGGACACACAACGTCTATCAGGTCAACCCCGACAAGACCATAACCATAGATAGCATGAATATCTACAAGGTACGCCCCGCGTGGTAGAATTTTCACATAAGAAAAGCCTGTCATTATGACAGGCTTTATTATTCTATATCTCGTGCGAAAGCGAGGGAGGTACAGCTCCGCTCATATCGAAATCGCCCCAACGCTCAGCAACATAATCGAGCGTGGCATTTATCTCATCCACATCGTAGAGAGTAACCAATTTCAAACGTGTTGATTTAAAATCGGGCAGACCCTTAAAGTAGTTCGACAAGTGGCGGCGCATCTCCAAGATTCCAACCCTATCACCCTTTATCTCAAGTGACTTTTTCAGGTGTTCCTTTGCAATCGTTACTCGCTCTACGACAGATGGTTGTGGCATAACCTCACCCGTCTGCATAAAATGCTTTACCTCCTTAAAAATCCACGGACGACCATACGTAGCACGGCCAATCATCACGCCATCAACACCGTATGTATCGAACATCTCTTTAGCCTTCGGACCCGAATCCACATCGCCATTACCGATGATAGGAATCTCAATCGATGGATGGTTTTTCACCTCGCCAATCAAGGTCCAATTGGCCTCGCCGCGGTACATCTGCGAACGTGTACGGCCATGAATCGTAAGAGCCTTAATACCTGCATCTTGAAGACGCAAGGCTATATCCATAATATTCTTCGATTCCTCGTCCCAACCAAGGCGAGTTTTGACCGTAACGGGCGTATTAACAACTTCCACAATCTGGCGAGTCATCTCCACCATCAACGGCACATCGCGCATCATACCCGAACCCGCTCCGCGTCCTGCAATTTTCTTCACGGGGCAACCAAAATTTATATCAATAAAATCCGGGTGCGCCGTCTCGGCAATACGGGCAGCCTCAACCATCGGCTCAATCAAATGGCCATAAATCTGGATACCTACGGGACGCTCCGCTTCATCAATATTAAGTTTCGCACGCGACTTCCACGCATCGCGAATCAGGCCATCTGATGAGATAAACTCCGTAGTCACCACATCAGCCCCAAAACGCTTGCACATATACCGAAACGACGGGTCTGTAACATCCTCCATCGGCGCCAAAAAAAGCGGCTTGTCTCCTAAATCTATATTGCCAATCTTCATGATTTCATATTTTTTACCAATACCTTATCAATGCGAACGCTGTCCATGTCAACGATTTCGAAGGTGTAATCTTCCCAATCGACTCGCTCGCCGACTGAAGGGATATGGCCGAGGATGTCGAGTATAAGGCCGCTAATAGTGTTATACTCTGAGTGATCGTACAAATCCTCAATCCCATAGTGTGCCAAGAAATCGAAGAACGGGCATTGTCCATCGATCAGTGTCGTACCATCCTCTCTATCAACAATATTGGGCTCCTCACGCTCAGCAAGCATATCGCCCACTAAAGCCTCCAGAATATCTTGCAGGGTGAATATACCCTGTGTCACGCCAAATTCATCACAGACAATTCCATAACGCAGATGCTCCTCACGCAGTTGCTCCAACGCATTATACACTTCGGTCTGTTCATGGAAATATTTAGCCTCACGCAACAATCCTCGTAGCGTAAAACCATCACACCCCAAATTTGAGAACAAATCCTTTAGATACACCACGCCCAACAATCTGTCGGGATTATCCTCTATGACCGGATAAATCGAATGAGGATTCTCATCAACCTTGGTGCGAATCTCCTCGGCACTCATCGTCACGCTGAGCCATACAATATCGTTTCGATGAGTCATAATCGAATCCACCGAACGGTCACCCAACGAAAATACTCGTCCCATAATACGCTGTTCCACCTCAAGTACCTCGCCAGACTCAGCACCCTCCTGAATGATGGATTTAATCTCAGCCTCGGTAACCTTTGTTTCGCCATCACGAAGACGCAACAAGCGCGAAACCAGCTCAATACTTGTCGAAAGTATCCACACAAACGGCGATGCCACAACCGACAGATAATACATCGGCTGAGCTACTATTTTCGCGACACGCTCTGCGGCATTCATTCCGATACGCTTAGGCACCAGCTCTCCAAAAACAATTGAGAGATATGTCACCACAGCGACAATCACCATCTGCGATATGGCATTGGCCGTAGCCACGGGAACTCCCCACGCAGCCACGATAGCACCCAAATCCTCGGCAAAGGCCGCACCTGAGAATATACCTGTCAGGATACCGATAAGAGTGATTCCGATCTGTACTGTCGATAGGAATTTATCAGGATCATCCGCCAGTTCCAATGCTCGACGAGCCGAACGCGATCCCTGCGCAGCCTGAATACGCAAACTGGACTTTCGTGCCGAGATTAGAGCCACCTCCGACATTGCAAACAGTCCATTGAGCAGAATTAGAAATATTATTATCGTAATTTCCATAAAATCAATATTCGTATCAGCAAAGATACTATAAAGTTTAGGTTTTACGCCAAAATACTGCACAAAAAGAGATTTATACCCATGCGCAATGGCTATTTCCGCGAAAAAATACTAATTTTGTGGCATAAATGTTTTTTCGAAAATTAAAATAACACGATATGAATACCGAAACCTTTATTTCACAAATCGTCACCTCGGCCATTACGGCTTTGTATGGTGAGGTAAACCCCGCACAGGTACAGATTCAGAAGACTCGCAAGGAGTTTGAGGGCGACTACACATTGGTTACATTCCCGCTGCTCAAGATGAGCCGCAAGTCACCCGAAGCTACGGCTACTGAGATTGGTGAGTATGTTGTAGCGAACAACTCTCAGATTAGCTCATTCAACGTTATCAAGGGCTTCCTGAACCTCTCTATCGCCCCCGCATTCTGGGCAGAGCGTTTTGCCGAGGCTGTGGCTGACGAGAACTTCGGTATGGCCGCTCCGTCTGGTCGCACGGTGATGATTGAGTACTCATCACCCAACACCAATAAGCCCCTGCACTTGGGCCACATTCGTAACAACTTACTCGGCTACTCTGTTGCGCAGATTTTGAAGGCTAATGGTCACAACGTTATCAAGGTAAACCTCGTTAATGATCGTGGTATCCACATCTGTAAGTCTATGTTGGCATGGAAGCTTTACGGCAATGGCGAGACTCCCGCATCATCGGGTATGAAGGGTGACCACTTGGTTGGTAAGTACTACGTAGAGTTTGACAAACACTACAAGGCGCAGATTAAGGAACTCGTAGCCGAGGGCATGAGCGAGGATGAGGCAAAGAAGAAGGCCCCCATTATGCTTGAGGCGCAGGAGATGTTGCGCAAGTGGGAGGCAAAGGACGAGGAGGTTTACTCACTCTGGCAGACAATGAACGGCTGGGTATATGATGGCTTCGATGTAACGTACAAGGCTTTGGGCGTTGATTTCGATAAGGTATATTACGAGTCGCAGACATATCTGTTGGGTAAGAGCCTCGTTCAGGATGGTTTGGATAAGGGCGTATTCTTCCGTAAGGAGGATAACTCTGTATGGATTGATTTGGAGGCTGACGGCCTGGACCAGAAGTTGTTGTTGCGTGGCGACGGCACATCGGTATATATGACTCAGGAT
>CAYLRH010000121.1:0-5000 GCA_964385905.1 uncultured Alistipes sp. | reverse complement strand
GTTCTTCATAAAGGTTTGATATTCACAAATTCTACATCAAACTTCATCAAATATATAAAAAAAGGCTGCCAAAATATCGGCAGCCTGAGTCTATTTATGAAAAATTATTTTATGCGTGTCCAGTAGAGCGTTACGCCTACGCCTAAAATTGTACCGCGCAACTTGAGCTTATCGGCTGTCTCGAACTCTGCCGTAGCATTTACGCGGAGGCCCTTTGTGGGGTCATAAATCTTTGCACCGCCCCATTTCTTATCCTTTGCGTCATATTTCAGACCCTTAACGATTACAATCTTATCTACGTCAACATTACGCAAACTCTTGTCGGGGTTCTTCACGTCCTTACGCTTGTTGCCGTTCTTGTCGAGCGGATTCTCCACCCAGAACACCTGTGCGTCGTATGTGCCGTCGGCATTCTTTGTTATGCGTACTTTGCTTTTGCTACCACCTCGGTCGGTGAGGTACTCGCCGATGATATTATCGGCATTGTCGTTGATACCCTGCGCCACAGAAGGGAGTGCGAACATTACGGCGCAGATGATTGTCATGATAAATCTCTTCATAATGCGTTGTTTTAATTCGCCACAAAAGTAGCTATTATTTTGGGATTGCCGAATGGGGCGAATGGATTAGTGATAGATGGTCTGAAGTTGTGGTAAAAGGTCTGTTTTGTGGCGAAAAAAGGTTGCCAGCTAGTGGCAACCTTCTAAAAAACTGATGTAAGATTATATCTTCTTGGCGGTGAATCCCAAGTCTATCTGCTCCACAGCTCCCGTGGAGGTAACCTTGAGCATGATTGACTCGTTGGGCTTGAAGTTGAGCTTCATGCTCTGCGCGCCAGCCTTGGTGTTGATAACCACATCGCGCTGTGAGCCCTCGTCCTCGAACGCCTGACCATAACGTAACGGATATTTCAGATTCTTTGCGGCGGGGTTGGCAACGAAAATATACAACTCATCACCATCCTTACGACACCAGAAATCGGGCAGATTCTCGCCCTCGATAAGAGGCTTTTGAGTCAATACCTTTGCAGGGTCGGCAGATACATTTTGGAGCGACATAAGCTCTGCGTAGAGCTTTCCATACTCCTCCGACTTATTCTTGCCCGGCTGCTTGGGCTCGCGAGAGATTACAACGGGCAGACCCTGCTTGGCAAGACGTACAACCTCTCGCAATGCTGCTATATCCAGCCACTCGACATCGATTGCGAGCGTTGAGAACTGCATATCGCCATACTTGAGCATGCCATCTGCATATTGGCTCTCGCTTAACACCTTAGCGTTAACCCATAGGGGTTGATATCCTGCCAGATACTCTGGCGCAAACTCGTAGCGCAGCTCGTACTCGCCCCATACCCACGGCATCTGCAACTCCTCGGGCAGCTCAACTCCCATCCACGAATCTTCCAAAGGCAGGTAGAGAGCTACGTCAGAGTAGGTGTTGCCTTTACGCATGTAGCGCGATACGCGAGCCATATAATCGTTGAAATCCTTCAACTGGTCGATAAAGTATGAGTCACGACCAACATATACCGACGCGTAGAAGTAGTTTGTATCTTTTGTATGATTCTTTCCGATGAAGGGCATGCCATGCCAGATGATTTGGTTTGTGCCGTTGGCAAACAATGCATCGGCAATCAGACGCATATCGGCCACCTGCTCCTGCTCCTGATATGGGCCTTTTCCTCCCCAGCGTTTCCAACCGTAAAGGCAGGTAAAGGTCTCCGACGTAACAACATCATTGCCCGCCAATGCAGCTGCCGAGGCGGGGATACGGCCATAGTTGGGCTCGTAGAGAATAGCCTCAGTCTCAGGCACATCAACAAGCATAAATGCGGTGAGCAAATCAGCCGGTGCGCCACCACACTGTGAGCGGGCAAAGGCACCCTGCGAGTGGGCATTGTCGGTAAAAGGCTTGTAGAATTCGTACAATACATAGTCCGACATGAGGGTCATATAATCGTAATACACATCCTCATAACCCTTGTCGTAGAGCTTGTCCATCAACGGCTCAATCTTGTAGCCGAACTTCTCGAAGAATTTCTCACCAAAACCTTCGGTCCACAGTTGACGGGTTTCGACCTCCCATGAATCAACAAATACACCCGATTTTGAGCCCTTGAAGGCATCCTTAAGGCCATCATTCATCTCGGCTGCATAGTAGTCGAAGGCCTCGCTGTCGAGGTGGTTGAGGATGTGTGCCATGCGGGGATGTTCCCACGTGATGGTACGGTCGGCTTCGCCCTCCTTGTTGTAGAATGAGCGCGTCCAATACTTTTCAGGCAGTGTGTAAGAGCTGAAGGGCCAGAGTGTTCCGTATGTGAAATCGCATCCGAGTCCGAGTGAGTCGGCAACATGCTTTGCGTAGTTTACAGGCTCGGCCCACTCAGGCGATAACCACTTTGTGCGAGCAACGGTGCTGTCGCCCTCCATGGGATATACCCATGCAATCTCCACGCCTCCGAAGCCCTGCTCCTTGAGCCATTCGAGCTGATACTTAACATCCTCTTTCTGAATTTCTGATGCAAACCACCACCAACGTGTGTAGGGCTTGCCTTCTGCATACGGCTCCACGGTTGTGGGTGTACTCTGTTTTGGTGCGCATGAAAAGGCTGCAAAAAACAGCGTCACGGCACAAAAAAAGTAGGGTAGTCTTCTTCATTATTATCTTATTTTTTATGTGATTGGCAAACGATACTACAAAGAAACATATTTTTTGCGAATAAACCGCTTGGTCATCAATTTTTTTGAGGTGAGAGATGCGCAAATATCCATTGCGGGGATTGAAAATGTTGTGAATTTGGCATGTTTTAGAAAAAAACGCCTCTATCTATTTGATGTTGCTGAAATTTTTACTACTTTTGACCGAGATATTGTGTAACCATCTCTTCACGCGCGTGCGTATATGCCCATTATGCGAGAGTCGGTTGCGCAAAAAGTAATTGAGTATAAAGTTTTTTTTGATTTATAATAATCATGTCAAAATCTGGAAATAGTAAGAAGTTTCTACTCGTGGGCCTTGCCGGTTTGGTGGTAGGCTTTTCGTTGATGATTGCGTTCAACTATGTGTGGGTGAACAGCTCGAAGAACGAGTCTTGTATGGCTTGTCACTTCCATCCTGAGTCTGATGCCAGCTGGAAGCAGTCTGTCCACTACAACAACGAGAGCGGTGTTATGACCGACTGCGTTGCATGTCACCTCCCGCCTAAGGGCTCGTTCGAGTATGTTAAGGCTAAGACTCTCACAGGTATGAAGGATGTCTGGTCGTACATCACCAAGAACCCTGAGGATGTGGATTGGGATTCAAAGGGTGAGTTGGAGTATGCGCAGACCATCGTTTACAACGAGTCATGTAAGGCTTGCCACGTAAATATCTTCCCGCAGGGTATCACCGACGAGGGCGTGACAGCACACCTCTACTATGACGAGAACGAGGAGAAACTCAATCTCCAGTGTATCAGCTGCCACCTCGATGCAGGTCACTATAACCCCAATTACAAGCATGAGGCTCTGACTTCAGCTCCTACAACTGCTGGTGGAGAGATTTATGCCGAGGCTGCGACTGTTACCGAGTTCAAGAACTTTACAGAGACCGTTCCTGGAACATCGGCTTCAATCAATATGATTGCTATCCCTGGTGGTTCGTTCAAGATGGGTAGCCCCGACAATGAGCCTTTCCACAAGGCAGACGAGGCTCCGCAGCGTAATGTAACCGTATCTCCGTTCTTCATGGCAGAGGTTGAGATTACATGGGATCAGTTCTGGGCATTCTATGGCGAGACCATGTCGGAGGGCCGTACTCCTCCTGAGGTTATCTATGCCAACAATACCCGCGAGGATTGCGATGCCGTGAGTGGTCCTACACCTCCGTTCGGCTTCCCCGATCAGGGTTGGGGTATGGGCTCACGTCCCGCTATCACCATGACACACTACTCTGCCGAGACCTTCTGCCAGTGGCTCTCGCTCAAGACAGGTAAGAAGTATCGTCTGCCGACCGAGGCCGAGTGGGAGTATGCAGCACGTGGTGGTACGGAGACTCCTTACTACTTCGAGGGTAGCCCGAAGGATTATACAAACGATGGTTTCTGGAATGGTTTGTTTGGCGCAGATACTACTGTAATTAACAGTCACGTTATATACATGAACAACAGCAAGAACCGTACGCAGGAGCCTACCAAGATGAAGGCTAACCCGTTCGGCTTGAAGAATATGTTGGGTAACGTCATGGAGTATTGCTCGGACTGGTATGCCGAGGATGCATATTCTAAGATGCAGGATGGCGCTGTCAACCCCAAGGGTCCTGAGTCTGGCGAGGAGCATGTAGTTCGTGGTGGTTACTATGTTGACGATGCGGCTAATCTGCGTAGCGCAGCACGTGGTAAGACAAATCACGTAGAGTGGTTGCGTACTGACCCGCAGAACCCGAAGAGTATCTGGTGGTACTCTGATATTAAGGGTATCGGCTTCCGCGTTGTATGCGAGGTGCCTGAGGGTGTTTCGGCACAGTAACGAGGTGCGAAAATTATAAGCATATTATAATATTTAAGGTATTAACATTATAAAAACTACTAAAAATTATGAGCAGTAACAAAATGAGCAGAAAAGACTTCTTGTCTTTGTCTGCAGTTGCGGGTGTTTCAACACTCGTTGGTTCATCAGCACTTATGACTTCATGTGGTGAGAAGGCTCCCGCGCTTACTCCCTTGAAGCAGCTTGAGGGTGCTTATATCCCCGTTTTGAACGATAAGGCTGACGATGGTAAGGAGTTGAAGGCCGGTGTTATCGGTTGTGGTGGTCGTGGTTCAGGTGCTATCGTTAACCTGTTGAACGCTGCTAATGGCATTAAGGTTGTTGCGTTGGGTGATACCTTTGCTGACCGTTTGGATAACTTGAAGAAGAACCTTGCTGAGAAGCATAATCAGGTTGTACCCGATGCAAACTGCTTCGTAGGTTTCGATGCTTACAAGAAGGTTATCGACTCAGGTGTTGACATGGTAATTTTGG
>CAYLRH010000120.1:0-5005 GCA_964385905.1 uncultured Alistipes sp. | reverse complement strand
CTTGCCCTCTTCTGTGGCAGCAGGCGATGAGGGCCTTTCGGGTGATGGTGGTTACGAGGGTCAGTATACGCTCGATGCTAACCGCCCGATGATTGTAGATATTAACGTGTGGGGTCATGTGACCAATCCCGTTGAGTATGAGGATAAATGGGTGCGTTCGTTTGCTGAGGCAAATGGCGGTTTGGCTCCATTGCCTGAGAATAAAGAGGAGGCTGAGGAGGAGTCGCGCCTGCGCCGTAGTTATATGCGTCCCATCGCAACGCGTGGCGAGGATTCTGAGGAGAGTACCGAGGAGGTTGTTTACGACAACCAGTGGCACATGCCCGTGGACTCTATCGCAGGACTCTATGTGAACTACCTTTATAGCCCTAAGCAGCAGTTGAATTACAACTGTCTTGGCCAGGATACGTTGATGTATGCTGGTCAGACCGAATATAAAATAGGTAAGATTTATGGTGCAAAGTCGCTCACTCAGATAAATAAGGAGATTGACGAGGTGCTGCTTAAGCGTTTTGGCGAGGGCCTTCATCCTGCCGATGCTGAGCCTGCTGACTCTGTATCTATTGCTGATGTGTGGTATGTGGCACGTCTGCTCGATGGCTTTGTTATCGATACCAATATCCCTGAGGTTAAGAAGATTGTTTACGGTAACGACTATGTTGAGGACACCAACGAGGAGGCTACGCCGCTTGAGGTGTCGCTTAACGAGGACGATACATCTGATTCGAGCTTTGTCGATGCATGGAATTTTGCCGTGCCGCACCTTAAGCTCGGCGCTTGGAATGCTATTCTCACCGTATCGTCTAATGCGTATGGTGCCTCGGGCGTGACGGGTAGTTCATCGTCGTCATCGGCAAATAGCTACTATAATTACTACAACTACTATAATTATTATAACAGCTATTACGGCAACAGCTACTACAATAACTACTACAACAGTTATTATGGTATGGGTGGCCTCGGCGGTTATGGTGGCTACGGCGGATACTATAATAATTATTACGATAGCTATTATTACAATAATTATTATAATGACTCTTACGGTTACGAGACCGAAGAGGACACAACGAGCATTACTACCGAGGTGTTGCCTTACTCTCCGCTGATTTGGCAGGTTTATGTCGAGCCACGTGATAAGGACGAGTAATTGGGTTATGACTCTAACGAGTCGTAATGATTAATGAAAATAGAAAAAGAGGATTAACTGATGGGTTAATTCTCTTTTTTTTGACTTTTTTGTGCGGAAATTTTGTAGTTATAAAAAATGTTTGTAATTTTATAATGCGAAGAAGATGATATTGCTTCTAAGTACAGAAAAACTAATAAACATAAACCTAAAAATAGTTTCATTATGATTATCACATTTAACGAATTGCGTCGTATTAAAGACAAGTTGCCCAGTGGAAGCTCTCAGCGTATTGCTGACGAGCTTGGAATTGATGTAGAAACAGTACGCAACTACTTCGGTGGCAAGCATTTGGATGCTAAGGCTTGTTCTGGTATCCATATTGAGCAGGGCCCCGATGGCGGTGTCGTTACCTTGGATGATACGGCTATTCTCGATGCGGCAATGCGCATTTTGAACGAGAATAAGTAAAATATATTACTTATTTTATTAACGTTTCTTTAGCATCGGAGCCGACCATTCCGTCGGATTCCGGTGCTTTTTGTTTTAGTTCTAATGGGCAGAGGGAGTTTATGAAGAGAGTTTTTGCAATAATCATAATGATTTTGGCTTTTGCTGCGACAGCATCGGCACAAAGTAGTGAAACATCGGGTGTCCCGTTTAATGGCCTTGTAATAGATGGACAGGGTAAGGGAATTGCACGAATGAGGGTGGAGGTTAAGAATTCGGAAAAGCGTACCATGACCGATAAGATGGGACGTTTTGGCCTGACCGATTTAGATGATGATGCGGTACTTGTTTTCCGCCGTAAGGGTGCGAAGATTGAGGTTGAGGTTAATGGCCGCCGTAGCCTTCGCGTGATGCTTATTGGTGAGGCTATTTCTGAAGCGAAGGAGTCGCAGGAGTTGGTCGATTTGGGTATTGGATATGTTA
This sequence comes from uncultured Alistipes sp., assembly GCA_964385905.1. GTDB lineage: Bacteria > Bacteroidota > Bacteroidia > Bacteroidales > Rikenellaceae > Alistipes. The sequence continues at coordinate 2,946 of CAYLRH010000120.1, read as the reverse complement.
AGCGCCGCGAGTTCAACTCAAGCTATGGCGTGATTTCGGGCGATGAATTGCGTAAGGAGAATCCTACACAGGACCTCGAAACCGCACTTTTGGGACGTGTGGCAGGTCTTACGAAGATAAATGGAGAGTTGTCGTTGCGTGGCCATAACTCATTGGCATACAGTTCGGCTCCATTGATGTTGGTGGATGGCGCAGAGGTCTCGTCGTTGGCAAACATTAGTGTGTATGATGTGGCGACGGTGACGGTGCATAAGGATGGCGGAATGTATGGCCAGCGAGGTGCAAATGGAGTAATAATAGTAAAATTGAGATAAAGATTTAGTGAGTATGAAGAGACTGATTATGTTCGTGTTGGTGGCTGTGGCATCCGTTGCTTCGGCAGTAGCGCAACAACTGGAGGACGTGCCATTTAACGGATTGATAGTGGATAGCAATGGTAATCCCTATGCAAAGGTGAAAATTACAATTCCTGGTAATGAAAAACGTACCACAACAGATAAACATGGCCGTTTTGGCTTGACGAATCTTCCGAAGGATGTGGTGCTTAATCTCTCGCATAGGAGCATTGATGATTTGAAAGTCCCTGTGTCGGGACGTAAGAGCCTGAAGATTGTGGTTGACAATGGTCAGCTCGTTGATGCGCAACGTTCGCAGGAGCTTGAGGAGATGGGCTTTAACTATGTTCGCAAGCGTGAGCAGAGTACAGCATCGGGATATATTTCGGGTGAGGAGTTGCGTCGCAGTAACCATACCGACCTTGAGACTGCCTTGTTGAGCCGAGTATCAAGTCTGGTGAGAAATGCAGACGGAAGATTACAATTTAGAGGCTTCTACTCAGTAAATGCCGAGCCTAAGACGTTGTTGATGGTGGACGGTATGGAGGTGCCCGACTTCTCTGGTGTGAATATTAAGGAGGTTGAGTCGGTGACCGTTAATAAGGATGGTACCAGTGCCTATGGTTTAAGAGGCTTTGCCGGCGTTATAGAGGTTAAGCTCAGGTCGTTGTAAACAGCACGAAGACTCGATGCGGCTGGAGAGGATATAATTGAAACGTATATGTTTAACATCGCATCGGAGTAAGCAGCGCTGATTCCGATGCGTTTAAATTTAGGAGCTATGAAACGATTTGTATTGCTTTGCGTTATTGCGCTCACGTCGTGTGCGGTTGCTTTTGCGCAGCATAGGTCGGACGATGTGCCCTTCAATGGCATGGTGATAGATGCCATGGGAAAGGGTATGGCGCGTGTGAATGTTTGGGTTAAGGGTACAGCAAGGCGCACGGTGACCGATAAAAAGGGTCGCTTTGGATTGCTCAATGTAGATGAATCGGAAACGCTTGTATTCTCGCGTAAGGATTTCCGTGTGGAGTTGCCCGTAAATGAGCGAAAGAGCCTGAGTGTGATGATTGTAAATCAGCATATAGCCGCAGCTGACGAGTGCCCTTCGCTGGTAGATGTTGGCTATGGATATGTTAAGCGCCGCGAGTATAACTCCAATTATAACATTATTACGGGCGAAGAGTTGCGTCAGAGTGCAAATCCTGACTTGGAGTCGTTGCTGATGAGCCGAGTTCCGGGTATGGTGAGAACCAACGGTGAGCTGACGTTGCGAGGTCGTAACTCCATAAACTTTAGCTCAAAGCCACTCATCCTGGTTGATGGAGCCGAGGTACAGGACCTCGCCATGGTAAATGTGTATGATGTGGAGACCGTAACTATCCTGAAGGATGGCGGTTTGTATGGAATGCGAGGTGCGAATGGTGTGATTTTAGTTAAAACATATTCTCGTTAGTTGAATTTTGAGGTACTCGGATGTTTTGAAGTATGGGCCGTTGCAACGTGTTGTTGCACGGCCTTTTTTATTGTCGTTGCATTAAAAAACATGCCATGCCATAATTTGTGGCTGACTCATGGCAGACAAAATGGCAGACTTGCGTGCGTGTTTGGCAGTCTTTTGCGCCATATTTCGGTATTTTCGGCATATTTTGTGTTTGGTATAACCTTTGTTCATATCTAAAGCGTCGAGCCGCTGAGCCGACAAGCAAAATTGGAAAATAAAGTAAAAACAAATAAAATTTTTAGATTATGGGAAAGATTATTGGTATTGATTTGGGTACTACCAACTCATGTGTATCTGTAATGGAGGGTAACGAGCCCGTTGTTATTCCTAACGCTGAGGGTCATCGTACAACTCCTTCAATCGTAGCCTTCACCGATGGTGGCGAGCGTAAGGTGGGTGATCCCGCGAAGCGTCAGGCTATCACTAACCCCAAGCGTACGGTGTTCTCTATCAAGCGTTTCATGGGTGAGAAGTATGATAACGTAGGTAACGACATCACTCGCGCACCTTATTCTATCGTGCGTGGTGACAACAATACTCCCCGTGTAGATATCGACGGCCGTCAGTACACTCCGCAGGAGATCTCGGCTATCATCCTCCAGAAGATGAAGAAGACTGCCGAGGATTATCTCGGTCAGGAGGTTTCGGAGGCAGTTATCACCGTTCCCGCATACTTCTCTGACTCACAGCGTCAGGCTACTAAGGAGGCAGGCGAGATCGCAGGTCTGAAGGTGCGTCGTATCATCAACGAGCCCACCGCAGCAGCTTTGGCTTACGGTCTGGATAAGAAGGATGCCGATATGAAGGTTGCAGTTTATGACCTCGGTGGTGGTACGTTCGATATCTCTATCCTGGAGTTGGGCGATGGCGTGTTCGAGGTTAAATCGACCAACGGCGACACCCACCTCGGTGGTGACGACTTCGACCACGTGTTGATTGACTATATGGCCGAGGCTTTCAAGGCCGAGCACGGTATCGACCTTCGTCAAGATCCTATGGCGCTGCAGCGTCTGAAGGAGGCAGCCGAGAAGGCAAAGATCGAGCTCTCATCGACTACGACGACCGAGATCAACCTCCCCTACATTATGCCCGTTAATGGCATTCCCC
>CAYLRH010000119.1:0-5019 GCA_964385905.1 uncultured Alistipes sp. | reverse complement strand
CCTTTGAGCAGTGACGCTGGCACACCTTCTCGTCGCGTGAGCCTACACAGTGCAGGATGGCTATGCGGCGGGGTGTCTCACCCGTTGAGAGCTTCACCTCGCCCTTGTTGAACATCTGCTCCAAATCAGCCGATGTTACAACGTTGTCGTATATGCCGTAGCCATACTCCTCCTTGATACGTGCATCGAAGAGCGTAAAGCCTGTGGCGATAATAACCGCGTCGCACTTCAACTCCTCACCCGTCGAGAGTGTTACCGATGTGGGTGCAATCTTCGTAGCCTCGCAACCCGTCTTTACGGTGATATTGTCGGCCCCTGAGAGCTTGTGGCGCATGGCACTTAACACCTCCTCTGCGGGAGTGAAGGTGGGGAAGAGTACGTGCCAGGAACGCAGTTTGCCTCCCAAATCGCTATCCTTTTCGATGATGGTCGATGCTAAGCCTTGGTGCGAAAGGGTCAGAGCGGATTGCATGCCGGCTATTCCGCCTCCGATTATAATAACGTGCTTCATAATTAGAATTTTCTCTTGTAAATTGTATCCTCCGAACAGCTATTCACTATGGCATGTTCGGGGCGACCGATATACTTACCATTACGACCTAAATATTTGGCCGAGGGGTCATACTCCACACCCAGCTTGTCGAGCAGAGGCTCCACATCGACTTGATGCATCTGCATGCCCAGCACCCACGGGTCGTAACCCAACACCAGACCAGCCATCTCCTCGTATGTTAGTACGGGGATACCCGCTCCATTCTGGCCGTAAGTTGGCCCCTCCATCTCGGCAATGGTGTACTGCCACTTGTCGAGGAACATCGAGCAACCGGGGCAGTTGCAAACGATGAAGTCGGGCTTGTAGGGGGCCATGCTCTCCAACTTCTTGTGTGAGTTGGCTATTGAGTAACCTCGATTTGCCTGCACCAAGTAGTTGCGGAATCCGAATCCGCAGCAGTGGCGACGCTCAGGGTAATCAACCACCTCTCCTCCCCATGACTCTATCATACCAGCCAAAACGTATGGGAACTCCGAACCGCCCACACCCTTCTTGGGGAATATCTTGGCGTAGTGGCAACCGATATGCTCCACGACCTTCAGCGGCTCGCCCGTATGTACGTTTATCAGCTTGCGCTTGGCCTTCTGTGCTATCTCCTCGCGGTGGTGGAATATGACATCCGATGTGTGTGCCAGATTCTTCGGCTTCTTGAACTCGCGGCCTGTGGCCTTGTAGAGATTCTCGCGTGTGCGCTCCTCCGTCTCGGGGAACTCCTCCCATGTGTTGAGAAGCTCGGTATAGATGCCGAACGAGGTGATACACGATGAGGTGAAGTTCTCGTAGCCAGCCTCGCTCATCAGCGCAAACTGGCGTGCCACAACGGTCATGATGGTCTCCAGGGGCACCACGTCGGAGTGGTAGCCGATACCTGTGCAAGAGGTATGCAACGGGTCATCGAATATGTTGCGCCCCAAATCCTTTGATAGAATATCGAGAAAAACCTTCTCGCTGCCGGGGAAGAAATTTTGGCGTATGCACGAGCGGGCGTAGTAGTAGTTGTCGTCGGCTATATCTTTTTGATATTCGGTCCAGCTTGAACGTTTCATAGTCTAATAGTGTTCGTTAGAATTGCGGGTATAAACCTCCATGAAATACTTTTCGTCGGCACCATCAAATCCCATCTCGCGAGCCTTGCGGTCGGAGTGACGCTCGATACTCTCGAACATCTCGGTACCACCCGTAATGTCAAATATCTTGTGAATCTCTTCCAATGTTTCATTCGTCACCTTGCGCAGTGCGCCCGCCCCCTCCTTGCCATAGACGGGGGTGAACTGAGAGTATATCTGCTCGTCGTTGTCGATAATCCACTTCCATACCGTACCTTGCTCGGGATGCAACTCGGGACGAATGTTACGAGGCGTGAGGCAGTAGCCCGTGCGGAGGATATTGTCGCCGATGGCGCGTTTGAGAGCCAGCTGCTGGCGCCCCTTCTCACTCTCGACAAAGAAGCCGAGCTTCTGCGATAGAGTGCGCAGTGCCTGAATAACATAGGCGGGTGTGTTGCCTCGCGGACAGCGCGGACGGCATGACATGCACTCGCCACAATACCATATAGTTTCGCTCTTTAGCAGTTCCTCAATAGCCTCGTCGTCGCGTGTCTGTACGATGCTGACAATCTGGCGAGGGTCGTAGTTGTAGAATGCCGCTGCGGGGCATACACCCGTACATACGCCACAATTCATGCAGGCCGTAAGGCCCTCACGAAGGCGTACATCCTCAAGCAGCATATCGAAGTATTTTGCCATACAAAATAAAGTAACTTTGCTTGTGGCAAAGTTACTTATTATAAATGGTATGAAAGGTGGTATAAATACCTATTTTTACGACTATCTTACGGGGAATTCCGTAATGCGCAGCGTAGTGCAACCGAAAGGGATAAGCTCAATATCCACCACTTCGCCTACCTCGCCCTTGGGAGCCTGCTGTGTGTAGTAGCAGAAATCACCGGCCGAATTACGGCTCAACTCCCAGTCGGGCAGTACGCGAGCCTTGGCCTTAATCTTGATGGGCGCACCCTCCAACGACCATGGCTTGTCGCTGCAAGCGCTCTTCTCTACCGTGAAGCTCTTCTCGATAGCATCGGCCTTGAGGTCTGCGTTACGCAGTGCCACGTTCCACGGTGTGTCAGAGGTAACCTCGTAGTAATACTTGCCAAGTTGCTTGATGTCATTACCCTCGCAGATATGCTTCTGCCACTTTTCGTTCATGCGCAGGGCATATACCAACGGACCACGCTCAACAACGGCAGCGCTGTCGTACCAGCGAGATGAACGCACGGGGGCATTCAGCGTGAGCATAACCTCGTCGCCATCGCTCCATGTACGGTTGATACGGATTGTGCCCTTGCGAACTTCGTCGGCTGTAACGCTCTGACCATTAACGGTAAGGGTGTATCCGTCGCTCCACTCAGGAATACGCAAATCGAATGGGAACGTAGCGGTACGGTGCTTGCGCTCGGGCAGCGAGATGGTGAAATGAATCTGCTCCTCGAAGGGGTAGCAGGTCTGCTCCTGAATCTCTACACGCGCACCCGATGAAAGTGTCGTCGAGAGCTTTGAGGGTGCATAAACCATAGCCGCAACACCGCCCTCGGCGCTCTTGAGCCAAAGATTCTGCACGAACTTAGGCCATGCTTGATGCAGATTGCAGGTACAGCAGGGGTAGCCTGTGAGGATTCCAAAGAGAATGTCGGTATCCTCGTGAGGCGTAGAGAAGTTACGCACCTTGCGGGTAACCTCCACCTGATTAATCTGCTGGTAGTATTGGCGGGCATCACCTGCGTCTGTAATCTGAGTGGGTAGAGCGTTATATGCCACGCGCTCAAGCAAATCGGCATAGGTGTTGTCGCCTGTAATACGATACATCTCCTCCAGCGAATACATCATCTCAACGGCTGTACACAACTCCGAGCCACGTGTGGGGTTACCGAAATGCAGCATCTCATCACCAGCCCACAAACCTGTCGGGAAGCCGATAGTGTAGCGGATACGTTTAAGAGCCTCCAACGGAGCATTGAGGTGTGTGTCGCTCTTCGACTGCTGCCAGTAGATTACAGGCTCCTTGAAGCCCTGTCCCAAATTCACGCAGTGAAGACTATTTGCACGGTAAAGGTGGTTGTCGTTGGTGAAGCGGGCGGTCCAGTCGGCCGACAGCTTGTGGATAATCTCGCCTAACTCCAACAAACACTTATCACCTGTAATATTGTATAACCAGTGGACAATCAGTAGGTTGTCGCCACCTCGCTCTGCACCCCAATAAGTCCAGTTGTTCAGAGGTGTTGTGGGGAGCTTCTCCAGCTGATAGTGGAAATAGCGAGTCATAAAGTCGATGACGCGCTCATCGCCCGTAGCCATATAGTGTTGCTGCAAAATCTTCAGAGCCACCATGCGGGGCCACCAGTCAGCGGCATTTGTACGTTGCATGCCGGGGATGGGTGTGCGGTCGGTGTCGGGACCGAAGTATCCGTTCTCTTTCTGCGAGGAGAGGATAGCCTCCACCCACTTGTTTGCTTTGGCAAGCAGTGCCTTGTCGCCCATGATATAAGCCATCGGCAACGCTCCGTCAATCCAGTATGGGCCACGCTCCCACGCATCGCCCTCGCCACCGAGCCATGCATTGTTGTCGCCAACTACGAACGCATATATCTCGTCGAGGTTGCCTGTCATGCCATTGAGCATGGTCTGCATCTGTGTGCGAAGCCATCCCTCAGGAGCAATTTCACCAATGGGCAGCTGGGCATAAGGCACCTCAATGAGCGGGGCACGGTTAAATACGGGTTGGGGTGTGGTCTGCTTCTGCTTAGCTGTGGCAGAGGCAAATAACAGAATGGTCGCCACAAAGGCAACAAGTGAACGGAGTCGCATGGTTATAGGTTTTAGGATTAGTCAATTCTTTCGTAAATCTCGAACGCAAAGGGGTAGGGATACTTTTCGCCCTGCTCGTATGCTTCGCGAGAGATTAATCTCCACTTGCTCTCGTCCCACGCGGGGAACGATGTGTCGCCCTCGTAGTCGTGGCCCACACGAGTGAGGTAGAAGCGGTCGGCAACATCCAATGCCAAGGCGTATATCTGCGCACCGCCGATAACGAATACCTCCTCCTCTTTTGGGAACAGAGCTATGGCCTCCTCCAATGAGCGCACGACGGTGCAACCCTCCAACTCGCCTAACGTGCGGCTAATCACCACATTGGTGCGGTTGGGCAGGGGGCGGCCTAACGACTCATATGTCTTACGGCCCATAATTACAGGGTGTTCAGAGGTGGTGCGCTTGAAGAAACGCATATCCTCCGAGATGTGCCACAAAAGAGAGTTCTTGTCTCCGATGACACCGTTCTGTGCAACGGCAACGATGATGCTTATCATGGTACGGATGGTTTAGAATGACATGGGGGCTTTGATTGTGGGGTAGGGGTCGTAACCCTCTAACGTGAAGTCCTCGTAGCGGAAGTCGAAGACTGACTTCACG
>CAYLRH010000118.1:0-5023 GCA_964385905.1 uncultured Alistipes sp. | reverse complement strand
ATTCGGCTGAGTTTGTGTTGTCCTCCACCTTGGTGTGTGTACCCTCCAGTTCGGGCAGACCTACCGACTTAGGCGTATCGCGCAGGAATACGAACAGACCTACAGCACCAGCCAATGCGAACAGGGCGGGCACCCAGAAACACCACTGCCAAGCACCCACGTGCGAAGCGGCATTTGTCACCTGCTCGTTCAGCAGCTCGGGGTTCTCCAGCAGACCGGGGTTGAGCGTTGTGAGGTTTGTGCGGATTGTCTCCACAGCCTCCGCATTGCCGGTCATATCGCTACCCATCGAGCCCATCACATATCCGCAGAGGATAGCCAAGAGGCTCGCACCGATAGAGTGTGATGTGTTCCAAATCGACATCTTTGTTGCCAGCTCGTGGGGCGGAATCCAGTGTGTCAAAAGACGTGCGCATGGGGGGAAGCCGCTACCCTGGAAGATGTTGTTCAACACCAGCAGCACGCCGAACAATACTACCAGCGAGTGTGGCGCAACACCAATCTCAACACCCAAAATCGAGGGGCTGAAGCCAAATGCGAAGCTCGCCATCACGCAGAGCAACAGGCCGATAGACATATGGTAACGTCCATTCATTCGGTCCGCCAACAGACCATTCATAAAACGCGACAGACCGTAGATAAGACCAACGACTGTCATGATGATACCGAAGCTGGTGTTCGAGATACCATACTCGGCAGCCAAACCCGGAATAGCAAACGAGAAGTTCTTGCGCACGAAGTAGAAGAGCGCGTAGCCAATCATCGTTGCACCGATGGTACGATACTGCCAATACTTAAATTTTTTGGCTTGTTCTTGTGTCATAATATTTGATTTGTTTTTAGATTCAGTAGCTTTCAACTCACAAAGATACGTTTTTTCGATGAAAATAACCTCTTCGGCGGGAAAAAACCTCTCTGCGTGGCACTTTTTTAATTGTACCCACCGTTTCCTACGGCTGATGTTCTAATGGTATCCCGTATTCGTGCTTTATCTGGTCCATCACAAAGGTACTCATCAGCGAACTGAGGCTGTCGATGGTGCCCAATACATTGAGCACAAACTCCTGATAATACTTCATGTCGGGGGCGTGAATCTTCAGCAGGAAGTCGTAATCACCTGATATATTATAACATTCGGTCACTTCGGGTATGTTGCGTATGCGGTCGGCAAATTCGTTTGCGATGTCGCGGTTCAGGCGACGCAGCTTGACGCTGCAAAAGACCACAAAGCCACAGTTGAGTTTAGCGGCATCGAGCACAGCCACATACTTCTTGATGTAACCTTCGTTCTCAAGGCGTTTGAGTCGCTCGAAAACGGGTGTCGAGGAGAGGTGTACGCGTGCCGCAAGTTCCTTTGTCGTCAGGCGCGAGTTCTGTTGTAGAATGCGCAGAATCTGTAAATCTACACGGTCAAGATTTTCCATAGAATAATATTCTTTTGAGAGATTATTTTTTTACCTAAATAGAATTTTCTTCCTGTTGCATAAGGCAAATATAGTGTTATTTTCTGGATTTTCGGATTTTCTTGTTTGATTTTTCTGCGAGTGGTAGTTTTGTAACAGAAAAGTTAATCACTAAAATATGAAAACTATGGCAACACAAAAATTACATTTCGAGACTCTTCAGCTTCATGTCGGACAGGAGCAGGCTGACCCTGCAACCGATGCCCGTTCGGTCGCTATCTATCAGACTGCATCATATGTATTTCGCAATTCACAACACGCCGCCGACCGCTTTGCCTTGCGCGATGCGGGTAATATCTATGGTCGCCTGACCAACCCCACGCAGAGTGTATTCGAGGAGCGTATTGCAGCCCTTGAGGGAGGTGTGGCTGGCCTTGCCGTAGCGTCGGGAGCTGCCGCCATCACCTATGCGCTGCAAAATATCCTTCAGGCGGGTGACCATATCGTTGCAGCCGACAACCTTTATGGTGGCTCGTACAATCTTATCACGCACACTCTCTCTACGCAGGGTGTTTTATATACCATTGTCAATGTGAACGATACGGATGCTTTGGAGCGTGCTATTCAGCCCAACACCAAGGCGGTTTTTGCCGAGACTTTGGGTAATCCCAACTCCGATGTGCTCAACATCGAGGCCGTTGCGGAGGTGGCACACCGACACAACATTCCCCTTATTATCGACAACACCTTCGCTACGCCTTTCCTCCTGCGCCCCATCGAACATGGTGCCGATGTTGTGGTGCATTCGGCTACAAAATTTATCGGAGGACACGGTTCGTCACTCGGAGGCGTTATTGTCGATGGAGGCCGTTTCGACTGGAAGGCCAATGCCGACAAATTCCCCACGTTGGCAAAGCCCGACCCCAGCTATCACGGTGCTATCTTCGCCGACGTGGCGGGGGCTGCGGCCTTTGTGACTCGTGTACGTGCCGTCTTGTTGCGCGATACAGGTGCGACAATATCGCCCTTTAATGCCTTTATTTTGTTGCAGGGGCTGGAGACGCTATCGCTGCGTGTCGAACGCCACGTATTTAATGCCCTGCGAGTTGTCGATTTCCTGACTAAACACCCTAAGGTGCTGAGGGTTAATCACCCCTCACTTGCCGGGCATCGCGACCATGCGCTCTATGAAAAGTACTTCCCCGCAGGAGGTGCCAGCATCTTTACTTTCGAGATTGCAGGAGGTCAAGAGGCGGCATGGCGATTTATCGATTCGCTGGAGATATTCTCATTGTTGGCCAACGTCGCCGACGTGAAGTCGCTGGTTATTCACCCATATACTACCACCCACTCACAACTCTCCGAGCAGGAACTCGCCGAGCAACATATCACCCCCTCGACCATACGTCTTTCAATAGGTACGGAGCATATTGACGATATCCTTGCCGACCTTGAGCAGGCACTGACAAGGGCGTAAACTCTCTTAGTATTCCATAAATAAATCAAGAAGGGCTGCCGCGACCTCTGTCGGACAGCCCTAATTTGTGACTGTAAATCTTACTGCTTAATCCACGACAGCAGCTCCTTGAACGATGGCTTTTTGCCGTGCATGAAGATTCCTACGCGGTAAATCTTTCCTGCCACCCACGCCATGCCGGCCACCGAGGCGTAGAGCAACACCAACGAGAGCGCAATCTGCCACGTGGGAATATCAAATGGTATATAAATCATTCTCTAATAGTTGGCACTTACATTATTATAATTTTACAAAGCTAACATATCCCTCCAACACGCTTTCTTTCACCAAATTTTGTAATTATTTCTCATTTCGTTATATTTGCACTATGAGTCCGACTCTGCGCGGCACGTAACTTGCCAAGTGGGGATGGTGGCGGTGTCATAATACGTGGCACATAATAAAAGCGCCGACTCATACGTTATATAATAAAAGGAAACCAAAATAGACCATTAACCTATGTACGCTATGAAAACTATTAAGCGAATCTTGTTGGCAGGACTCGTTGCCGTGGTGGCTACGAGCTGCACCTCTGCCTTCTACTCTTCGTCAGGCAGTGCATACGATGATTTATATGCCATCCACGACCGCACGGCTATTGCAAACCGTCAGAAGGCCGAGGCTGAGGCACGCCGTGCCGAGTATGAGGCTCGTCAGGCCGAGGCGGCAGCACGTCAAGCCGAGTTGGAGGCTCAGCTGGCGGAGTTGGGACTCCAGCAGGCACAGGCAGGAACACGCACCGACAGCGACGGCGTGATTATCGTTGACGACAACGCCACAACACGTTCGACAAATGTCTACGACAGCTACCTCGCTGACGACTACGAGAGCGCCTATGCGCGTCGTCTGTTGGGTTTCAAGTCGGCTACATACCGTATGCCGTCGAGCTACTTCAACCTCCGTTATGGCGGTGACTATATGTACGTTACAGCCTACGACCCCGCCATCTACAACGTGATGGTTTCGGGCGATCAGGTGTGGGTTGAGCCTCGCTACATCACCTCGATGTTCGGCACTTGGGGCGCAACAAACGCCACCATGCTCGTTCACTCGCCCTGGTATCATGGCTGGCGCTCGGTGGTTTACGATCCGTGGTACTACTCATCATGGGGCTTCCCCCACTACTCGTGGTACGACTGGAACTGGAATATCTGCTACGGCTCAGGCTGGGGTCTTAACCTCTGGTGGGGCTGGGGCGGCTTCTATCGTCCGTGGCGTCCCCACTACCACATGCATCACCATCACCACTTGGGTGGTCCCCACTTCGGCGGTCACATCCTGAATGGCGGCGGTGGCTACTGGCACCGTGGCGGCAGCTATTACGGCTCACGTGGCACAGGTCCTCGCGATAACTTCGGTGTAGGTCCTCGTACCCGTTCGCTCGTCAATCGCGGCTCGGCACACTCTACCCCCTACCGCTCTCCGAGCACAGGCAAGGTGTATGGTGAGTCATCACGCGGTGTAGGCGCAGCCAATGTCAATGCTCCGGCACAGGGTTCGACTGGTCGCTCACAGGGCATCAGCCGCAACAATAACACCTCGCGTCGTCAGACCTATGCTCCGAGCACTTCGCAGCGTCCGAGCAGCGGTAACATAACACGCAACAACAACTCAAGCAACCGCTCAAGTTTTAACTCTGGCTCGACATCACGTGGCGGCTCATCGTTCAGCTCAGGTTCATCGGGTGGCTCACGCGGTGGCGGAGGCTTCTCTGGTGGCGGTAGCTCTGGAGGTGGTGGCTCACGTGGCGGAGGCTCACGCGGCCGTTAAGACGAAAACTCTCAACAATTTTACTAACTGACCCCCTCGTGGGGTCACAAACGTGTGCAAACGATGAAATTTTTGTCAGGATTTTTCTTTAAGTCACTCTTCGTGTCGGCTCTTGCATTGGGTACGATGGCTACGGCGCAGGCGCAGTATCGCTTCGGTGGTCTGCTCATGGACCGCGATGGCATGATGTCGAACGATATCTACACCCTCTCGCAGACGGGCTTCGGTTTCGGCACAGCTCGCTCGATGGCTATGGCGGGTGCTTTCACCTCGCTGGGTGGCGACTTGGCATCGATGGGTATCAACCCCGCAGGTCTGGGTATGTATCGCTCGA
>CAYLRH010000117.1:0-5056 GCA_964385905.1 uncultured Alistipes sp. | reverse complement strand
CAAGTTGCTTAACACAATCAAGATTGTTAAGGGTGGCCTGAATCCCGACCTTGAGATTGAGGGTTTTGTACTTACAATGTATATGCGTAACCGCCTGAATAATCAGGTTGCCACCGAGGTTCGCCAGCACTTCGGTGAGTTGGCCTTCGACACCGTTATTCAGCGCAACATCCGCTTGGGCGAGGCTCCCTCACACGGTAAGCCTATCATGCTCTACGATGCAGCAGCAACGGGCGCTGTGAACTACCTCACACTTGCCAAGGAGTTCCTGAAGCGTAACCGCAAAGCAAATAAAAAATAACACGAGATACTATGAAACAGAAAGGTTTAGGACGAGGTTTGGATGCCATCTTCGGCACCGAGAAGCCCACGGTAAAGGCTACGCCCATGAACCGCATGGCCGAGATTGCCATCAGTGAAATCATACCCAACCCCACGCAGCCCCGTACACAGTTCGACGACGAGGCATTGCAGGAGTTGGCCGACTCTATTCGCCAGTTAGGTGTCATTCAGCCCATCACCGTAAAGAAGGGTGACGACGGCAAGTACATCATCATCAGTGGTGAGCGTCGTTGGCGTGCTTCGCAGATTGTCGGTTTGGAGAACTTGCCGGCATATATCCGCGAGGCTGATGATGAGAATCTGCACGCTATGGCGCTGGTGGAGAACATTCAGCGTCAGGACCTTAACGCTATAGAGATTGCATTGGGTATGCAACGCCTTATCGAGGAGTGCGGTCTTACACAGGAGGCTATGGCTGATAAGGTAGGCAAGAAACGCTCGACTGTTTCAAACTATATGCGTCTGCTGAATCTGCCCGACGAGGTGCAGCTCGCTCTGAAGGAGGGACTCATCACCATGGGCCATGCCAAGGCCATTGCAGGTGTAGAGGCTGACAAGCAGGTATGGGCCCTGAAGAGGTGTATCAAAAAGGCCCTCTCGGTACGTCAGACAGAGGAGTTGGCGCGAAAGTTGGCAGAGCAGAGTGGCGACAAGGCCGAAGCTATCGAGGAGGAGTATCCTGAATCTTACTCTCGCCTTGTTGAGCAGCTTGAGCCCTACTTCTCGGAGAATATCAGCATCAAGCGCAGCAAGAATGGTGGCGGTAAGATTGTCATCGACTTCTCAAATGACGAGGAGATTGAGCAGTTCATAGAGCGCTTTAAAAACAGATAATAATATAACGTACAACGATATGGCAACATACAACACCAACACACAGCGACGTACAACCTCTGCGGGTTGCGCCACATTGTGCCGCATTGTGATGATTGCCATAATGCTTTTTATCGGCTGCGAAGCCTCGGCACAAAGCCTCAAGCGCGGCAGCATGCGCAAGGTGACAAGCGGTGTCCTGATTGACAAACCCGACTCTATCGAGCAGGCTCGCCTCGATTCGTTGGCCAACATCCCCGATGAACTGAAAAAGATATCCGAGAAACAGGCAAAACGTCTGGCAGACTCACTCTCACGTGTAGCTCGCAAGAAGGAGCGCGCAAGGGAATTAGGTCGTCTGGATGCAAACGGAAATATCATTCCGCGTGAGCCATGGTTTGCCGACTCGATGTCGCTGTCGAGAGTCTGCATTACGTCAGCCATACTGCCCGGATATGGACAGATATACAACAAGCAATATTGGAAACTACCGATTTTGTATGGTACACTCGGCACCTCGGTTGGTCTATGGGCACACTTCAGCAGCGAATACCGCCCCTTAAAGCGTCAATACGACGAACTGATACTCAACGGCTTGTCTCGTACTGAGGAGCTCAACGATGTGCAGAGCCAGATGATACGTGCCAACACCAAGCGTCAGATATTTATGCTCACGGCGGCAGCCTCGTACATCTATTTCTTGGGCGATACGGCTTTAAGTTACGCCACAAACGATGTGTCGGATGTAAAGAAGGCGACAACGCTCTCTATCATCTGCCCGGGAGTAGGTCAGGTATATAACAAGAGCTACTGGAAGGTGCCGATAGTCATAGGCGGAATGGCATCGATGATATATGTCATTGACTGGAACAATCGTGGTTTCAAACGCTTTAAGAATGCATACAATCTGCGTGTTGACTTCGAGCAAAACCCCGGCAAGTATCCCGATGGAGTATCGAAGGACGAGTTCGGAGGTCGCTATTCGGCCACGTTCCTGAAGAATCTGCGTGACTCATATCGTCGTAATCGCGACTTGAGCATGTTGCTCACAGCAGCGGTGTATGTATTCCAAGCCGTTGATGCACACGTAGATGCACACCTAAAAGATTTTGACGTCTCGGACAACCTTACCGTTGATCTGGAACCGATGTTTGACTATCAATATACACAACTAACTGGCAACAATGCCGTGTTTGGATTCAATCTAAACCTAACATTCTAAAATGAATCGAATCGTACTAAAAACCTTACTCCTAATCTTTACAGCATTTGCATTTACAGCCAATGCCGATGCCCAGATTCTTAAAAAGAAACCAAAGAAATTAAACGCCAAAGCCCTGCTGGCCATTGAGCGTCAACGTACCGACTCGCTCACATCGCTTGTCGAGGAGTATCGTCGCCGCGAGAGCGACTGGCAGAAGGCGTGGTACGACCAAAAGGAGGAGAAGAAGGAGAATCCACGTAAGGTATTTGCCGTCGATTACACACCCGCCAAGGCCGATTCATTGGCAGAGCAGTTGAAGTTGCAGCAGGTAGATGATGCGTTGCAGAATTTCTTCAATGACTATGTTTGCGAGCCTACGTCGTTCAGCTCCGACGCTTCGCTCGACTCGCTCTATACGGCTCGTCTGAACGCCATGGTGTCACCTATACACCTGCCATACAACGAGTTGGTACGTTCATATATCAAGCGCTACACCGATGGCTCAGGCCTTATGAGTCGCGTACTCTCTTTGGCGCAATACTACTTCCCGATGATTGAGGAGGAGTTGCTTAAGGCTGGTCTTCCCGTGGAGTTGCGCGCTATGGCCATCATCGAGTCGGCATTGCAGGCGAAGGCATACTCGCGTGCAGGTGCAGCAGGTTTGTGGCAGTTTATGACCGCCACAGCAAAGTCATACGGTCTGGAGGTAAACTCGATGGTTGACGAACGCTACGACCCCTACAAGGCTACAAAGGCGGCATGTAAGTATATGAAAGACCTCTACAAGATGTACAACGACTGGAGCCTCGCCATTGCGGCATACAACTGTGGTCCGGGTAATGTAAACAAGGCATTGGCACGTGCCGGGGGTAACCCGCAGTCATTCTGGGATGTATATTGGTACCTGCCCAGCGAGACACGCGGATATGTACCAGCCTTTATCGCGGCAAACTACGCCTACGCATACCATCAGGCGCACAACATCACCTACTCGGAGCCACCAATGCCCATCGCGGTGGATACCATTCAGGTTGCACGCCTGTTACACTTGGGACAGGTGTCATCTACGATTGATGTGACGACCGATGCATTGAAGATGCTCAATCCGCAGTATAAGCTCGACATCATACCCGCCACAAATAAGAACTACACGCTCGTATTGCCCGCAAATCGTGTTACGGAGTATATTACACGTCAGGACTCGATATTTGCCAAGGATTCAGCATATCTCAAGGAGTACCTCAACCCGGGTGCTGTGGCGAAGAAGATGACCGAGACAACAACTATCTACTACCGCGTAAAGAAGGGCGACACGTTAGGCGCTATTGCAAAGCGTTACCGCGTGACAACCAAGCAGTTGATGACCTGGAATCGTCTTAAGAGCGCCAACCGACTCAGTATCGGCCAGCGCCTGAGAATCGAGAAACGATAAGCCGAAATGATATTCAACGACAACGATACCATTGTAGCACCAGCAACCCCGACAGGCGGAGCATTGTGCATCATCCGCATGAGCGGAGATGATGCCATCACGTTGTGCGACAAGGTTTTCCGTGGTCGGAAACCTCTGACCGAGGCGGCCACGTCGACCGTTATGTACGGCGACATCGTTGATAACGAGGAGGTTGTGGATGACGTACTGGTAAGTCTGTTTCGTGCGCCACACTCCTACACGGGCGAAAATTCGGTAGAGATATCGGCACACGGTTCGCGGTATGTAGTGGAGCAAATATTATCACTTCTTATCTCTCACGGGGCTCGTCTGGCCGAGGCAGGAGAGTTCACACGTAGAGCCTTCTTGGCTGGCAAGATGGACCTTTCACAAGCAGAGGCTGTGGCGGACATCATAGCCGCTGACTCGCACGCATCACACGCTATCGCCTCAACACAGATGCGCGGAGCGTACTCCGAGGAGCTGCAATCGCTGCGCGATAAATTACTAAATATCACATCGTTATTAGAACTTGAACTCGACTTTTCGGAGGAGGATGTTGAGTTTGCAGACAGGACGCAACTGATGTCATTGCTAAGAGTCACGCTTGACAAGGTCGATTCATTGGCACACTCTTTCTCGTTGGGAAATGCCCTTAAGGAGGGCGTTACGGTAGCTATTGCGGGCCGTCCAAATGTAGGAAAAAGCACCATACTAAACCGCTTGGCTGGTGAGGAGCGAGCTATGGTCTCGGAGATAGCGGGCACGACGCGCGACACAGTGGAGGCTATGGCAAATATCGGAGGTGTCATCTACCGTTTTATCGACACAGCAGGTATGCACGCAACTAATGATAAGTTGGAGCAGATGGGTATCGAGCGCACCGCTCAGGCTCTAAGCAAAGCTCGTATCGTGCTGTGGCTCACCGACAACGAGGGCTCAACATTGGATGACGATTTGGTTGGATTCACTCCCGCCGAGGAGCAGAAAATATATCGTATAATCACAAAAATTGACCTCTGCTCTAAGGCCGATGTGAGTTGTAACGATATGGGCATCTACCCCACCCTCCGCCTTTCGGCAAAGACGGGCGAGGGCGTGGACCTATTGATTTCAACCCTTCAGGCAGCAGCCGACGCTTCAGCGGCATATAAGGGCGATGTAATCATCTCCAATCGTCGCCACTACAACGCACTTTGTCAAGCCAGCAACGCGCTCTCGGCAGCCCTCTCGGCCATGCATAACAACATTCCAACCGACCTGCT
>CAYLRH010000116.1:0-5066 GCA_964385905.1 uncultured Alistipes sp. | reverse complement strand
CTTGGCTCAGCTGTGGGCTAAGTAGTAGTTTAGGTAACCTACATAATATTTTGACTATGACAGGTTTTAAGGAGATTAATCCCGCCGAGATAACCGACAACTTTATAAAACTTATCGGCTCGGATTGGATGCTTATCACGGCTGGCGACCACGTGCAGTGCAACACCATGACAGCCTCGTGGGGTGGCGTGGGATATATGTGGAACAAACCCGTAGCCATCGCCGTTATACGCCCGCAGCGTTACACTTATGAGTTTACCGAGCGTGAGCATATGCTTACCCTATCGTTCTTCGCGGAGGAGTATCGTGACGCACTGAAATATTGCGGTTCACACTCAGGTCGCGAGGAGGATAAGATTCACAATGCAGGTCTGTCGGTTGCCTTCACGGACGAGGAGGTGCCGGCAATCGCCCAGGCAGAGCTTGTGTTGGAGTGTAAGAAGCTCTATTGCGATATGCTCAAGGCGGAGTGTTTCCTCGACAAGAGCATCATTGAGAAGTGGTATCCTGCGCAGGATTTTCACAAGGCATATATCCTTGAGATAACTCACGCTTATATTAAAGAGTAGAGGATATGGACAAGTATGGATTTATAAAGGTTGCTGCCGCGTCACCTTCGGTGCGAGTTGCCGATTGTGATTATAATAGCGAGCGTATCATCGCCATGATGCAGCAGGCGGCAGATTGCGGAGTAAAGGCCATAGCATTTCCCGAACTTGCCATCACGGCAAGCACCTGCGCAGAGTTGTTCATGCAGCGCACGCTGATTAAAGGCGCCGAACAGGCTCTGATGCAGATTGTGGAGGCGAGTGCCGACTACCCGTTGGTGGCTATTGTGGGCGTGCCTATGGTGGCGAATGACAAGCTCTATAACTGTGCTGCCATCATCTCGCAGGGGATGCTCATTGGTGTCGTTCCCAAGAGCTATCTCTCTGCCAATGAGCGCAAATACTTCCACTCAGGTGCGAACAATCAGGCTGAGGAGATTGAGGTTGCAGGCTTCTCGGCACCATTTGGCACGGATTTGACATTTGCCATTGATGGCGTGCAGTTTGGCGTTGAGATTGGTGATGATGCCTCGGCTCCCGTACCTCCCTCGATTTACCAGACGTTGCAGGGGGCGAAGATTATGTTTAATCTATCGGCCACGCCTGAACTCGCTGGCAAGCACACAACACAGCAGGATCTGATTCGTAGCTACTCTACCCGCACTTGCTCGGCATACGTATATGCCACGGCAGGTTTTGGTGAATCGACTACCGATATGGCTTTTGCGAGCAACAATATCATTGCCGAAAATGGAGATATTCTCGCTGTTGCCGAGCGTTTTAGCCTTGATGAGGTTATGACCATTGCCGATGTCGATGTGGAACTTTTGGAGAACCGTCGCCGTCAGAAGGCAACATATACAATCAACGATGAACTACCCTACTTGCGTCGTTTCGATGTCTTCTCTCCTGAGGGCGTGGAGTGCGAGGGTGAGTTTATGCGTGATGTTGACCCCATGCCATTCATTCCGCAGGATGCTACGGCACGCAGCAAGCGTTGTGAGGAGATATTTGCCATTCAATCGTTGGGCCTTGTCAAGCGTCTGAAACATACATCGTGCAAGAGTGCGGTGGTAGGTATTTCGGGTGGCTTGGACTCTACGTTGGCGCTGCTGGTTGTGGTAAATGCCTTTGATATGTTGGGCCTCGACCGCAAGGGTGTCGTGGGCGTTACGATGCCTGGATTTGGCACCACAGACCGCACGTACAACAATGCCGTGACACTTATCAACGAGCTGGGCATAACATTCCGCGAGATTCCTATCGCGGCAGCCTGCAAGCAACACTTCGCAGACATTGGGTTGCCCGATGGTGACCGTTCGGTGACCTACGAGAATGCACAGGCACGCGAGCGCACGCAGATATTGATGGACGTGGCGAATATGACTGGCGGCATGGTTATCGGAACGGGTGACCTGAGCGAGCTGGCTTTAGGATGGGCTACATACAATGGCGACCAGATGTCGATGTATGGCGTGAACGCATCGGTGCCCAAGACGTTAGTGCGTCACATGGTTGAGTGGAGAGCCGAGAGGGAGGCTAATGAGGCTGTCAGCCGCGCCTTGAAAGATGTGGTGGCGACACCCGTCAGCCCTGAGCTTCTGCCTGCCGACGAGCGGGGTGAGATTGCACAGAAGACGGAAGATTTGGTCGGCCCATACGAGCTGCACGATTTCTTCATCTACAACTTTATGCGCAACGGTTTCTCGCCCGAAAAGATACTATTTATGGCCGAAAAAGCGTTTGATGGTAAACACGACCATGATACAATCCTCAAGTGGCTAAAGACCTTCCTAAGACGTTTCTTTGCCCAGCAGTTCAAGCGCTCGGCAATGCCCGACGGAGCTAAGGTGGGTAGTGTGTCGCTGTCGCCTCGCGGAGATTGGCAGATGCCATCGGATGCCATGTCGGCAATTTGGTTAAAAGAGTGTGAGAATTTATAATAAACAGATAGTATGAAGAGAATATTAATCCTTGCCATTGCGGCAATCACGTTGACAACCACAACAGCTCAGGCACAGAATTGGCTTGACGCATTGAAGGGCGTAGCAACCTCGGCCATCGACAAGGTGACGGGAGGAAAACTTACGGCCAACACACTCTACGGCACATGGTCATACTCGCAGCCCGGCATAAAGCTCTCATCGAGCACAAACACTCTGTCGGACTTAACAGCCTCGGCTGCCACATCCACCATGCAGACAAAGATGGCAAAGTACTACGAGAATGTGGGTATTAAGCCCGGAGCTTGCAGCTTCGTGTTCAATCAGGACGGAACATTCACTTCGACCTTTGGCCAAAAGACATCGGGCGGAACATTCACATTCGACGCATCGACTTATCAGCTTACGTTGCAGTATAATAGTGGCCTGCTGAAGTTGGGTGCAATTAATGCTTATGCTTATATGAATGGCGGTAACTTGCAGATTCTCTTCCCGATGGACAAGTTGCTTACGTTGCTCTCATCGTTGGGTTCGGCGAGTGGTTCGCTCTCGACAATTACCTCGATGCTCAAGAGCTATGATAGTGTGAAAATTGGTTTTGAATTCTCTAAATAAACTACGATGAAAAAGATACTTTATATTATTGCACTGTGCTTTGCACTCTCGGCGAATCACTCCGCTCAGGCTCAGTCGTTGGACGACCTGCTGAAAGGGTTGAGCAGCTTCTTTGGCAGCTCAGAGCAGCCTAGGCAGACGCCGAAGATTACCCACCCCGATGCGTACGACTTGATAGGACGCTGGACGTATGACGCTCCTACGATGGATTATACGGGCGACAGCGCCCTTGCGTCGGTTGCCATCTCGACTCTTGAGGGGCAGTTGCCTACGTTGATGACTAAGTTTAACGTGGTGGCTGGTCGTGACTTCATTGAGGTTGGTGATGACGGTACAATAGTAGTGGCTCGCGACAAGTCGCGCACTACGGCCTACTGCTCATACTACGACTCTTACTCTGGCGAGGCTACAATGACATTCAATGTCGATGGCAAGAGCATAAACATTACGGCAACGATTCTTGAGCAGGACGGCAAGACAAAGATTCTGTTCAATGCCAACAAGCTGATGAGCCTGCTGGAGCAGCACTACTCGAAATTCAAGGAGAATACCACCTTGCAGATGGCTAAGACGGTGATTGACAACTACCCTGGCATCAGAGTCGGAGCAGTGATGAAACGATAGACGGGTAAAAATACGGCCGTAGATTATAACAAAAAGGGTGTCCCATCTGTGGACACCCTATTTTGTAAACTCGGCTCTCAAGTCCGAAACACGTTCACTATTTGATATATACCTCAAGTAACTTAGCCGCACCATTGAGCTTGACCACATCGGCCTCGGCGGGAATCATCACCAGCTCGTAAGGCGTGATATGCTCGGTCACATCCCCTACCGTAATGTCGGCCTCACCTGCAGTACAGATGTAGAGAACAAACGAGTCGAGCGACGCGTAATCAAACTCCTTCTCACCCTCAAGGGCAATGATGTTTGTGGTGAAGTAGGGACAATCGACCATCGCAACCGACTGATTCGGCTTCTCCTCATAGCGCATATGGCACTTCTCGCCATCGCTGGCAAAGTCTATGGCATCGACAGCCAAAGCGGTGTGCAGCTCGCGGGGGTTACCCTTATCGTCAACACGGTTCCAGTCGTAGATACGATACGTCACGTCCGAGGTCTGCTGAATCTCCAACACCTCGATACCCTTACCCAATGCGTGAACAGTACCTGCGGGGATGAAGAACACATCACCCACCTTAACCTCTACGCGATTCAAGATTTCGGGCAGGCGGTCCTCATTTACGGCTGCGAGATACTCCTCGCGGGTGATTGAGGTATCCTTGAAGCCAACGTACAGAGCAGCACCAGGCTCACAACCCGACACATACCACATCTCGGTCTTGCCGTATGAGTTATGACGCTCGGCAGCAAGCTCATCGTCGGGATGCACCTGCACAGAGAGTACATCGTGGCAGTCGAGACTCTTGATGAGCAGCGGGAAGGTGAGACCGTAACGCTCATAGTTCTTCTCGCCCACCAGGTTACCCATATATACCTCGATAATCTCCTCGATGGTGTTCTTCTTCAAAAAGCCATTGGCCACAACAGACTCATCGCCCGGCACAGCCGACAGCTCCCAGCTCTCACCGTAGCACTTTTCGGGGTCAATCTTCGCACCCTTACCTGCCTTAACTGTCGCCAACAAACAGTGACCACCCCACAAACGCTCCTTCAAGCGGGGGATAAATTTAATAGGATAAAGCATATTTTTATTATTTGTATTTGTTACTTATCTTTGCTCTTTTATCTCTCCTCCTTAAACATCTTCTCTACGGCTACGATAATATCCAAGTCGGACGCTGTGAGCGGGAATACCTCCGTAGGCTTAAGCTCATAGACCTCATGTGATGACTTAAATAACTTCTCGCCAGCGCCTGTGATATTGAGCATTACGGTAGCCTCGGCGTCAATCTTACCATCCTGCACAGCCTTAATCAATGTTGCCGTAGCAACGGCT
>CAYLRH010000115.1:0-5142 GCA_964385905.1 uncultured Alistipes sp. | reverse complement strand
AAAGAACGGTTTATCCGAAGCTCTGGAACAAGGTGCATCCACAGCCACCACATCAAACCACTCCTCAAAGGCCGCCACATGCGACGAGTCGTTACACGTAACAACCATATTTCCCAAGCCCCACTTACGGGCATTATCGGCCAGCACGGCAGCACGGCTACGGTTTATCTCATTTGCCACAACCAAGCCACTCTGCCCCACCAACGTTGCGTAGTGGGTACTCTTTCCACCCGGCGCGGCACACATATCCAACACTCTCAACCCCTTACAGGCATCTGCGCCACCCACAGCCTCGGAGATTATATAACCTGCAAACTGCGAGCTGGCCTCCTGCACATAGTAAGCCCCCGCATGGAAGTCGGGGTCAAACGTAAAGGCGGGACGTTCATCAAGCTGATACCCATACTCGCTCCACGCAACACCTCGTCCGCCCCACTTCTGCTCCGCCATCTTGGCAGGGTTGAGTCTGACGGAAGTCGAAGGCTCTGTCTCAAGGGCTACACACAACGCATCGGCCTCCGCAGTGCCAAGCTCACGCTGCATGCGTGCTACAAATTGTTCGGGCAATCGCATCGGCATTACTTTTTAGATACCATTTCATCAAGTTGCTTGCAGATACGATCCACAACCTTTTGATCGGCAACAAAATCATCAACATCCTTGTCGATAATCAGCACGCGACCTTTATATATATTATTAATCCACTCCTCGTACTTGTCATTAAGACGCGAGAGGTACTGCTCGTCAATATTCATCTCATAGGCACGGCCACGACGCTTAATCTGCGCCACGAGAGTAGGTATGCTCGCACGAAGATAGATAAGCACATCGGGCTGCGGGATAAGATTTGTCGTCAGATGAAAAATCTTCATGTAGGTAGCAAAGTCACGCGAGGCAATGAGTCCCATCTCGTGAAGGTTATCGGCAAAGATATGCGCATCCTCGTAGATGGTGCGGTCCTGAATAATCACATCACCTCCGTTGTTGAGCATATCGAGAGTCTGCTCGATGCGACTTCCCAGGAACGATATCTGGAGCTGGAATGCCCAACGACTCATATCGTTATAGAAATCACCGATATAGGGGTTATCGCTCTCCTCATAATAAGCCTTAGCCCCATACCTCTGTGTAAGAATCTCGGTCAGCGTAGTCTTTCCGCTACCGATATTTCCTGCAATAGCTACGTACATATTTATAACTTCATTTTATTCTTACTCCTCGCACTCACCTTTACAAGCCCTACCTCTAATTAAAGAACTCGCCCACGGTGGCAATCGAGCCCGGCATCGAGAAGACAACTACCCTATCGTAAGCGTTGATGCGTGTATCGCCCACTGCGATAAACACCTTATCTCCACGCACAATACCACCGATAATTACATCCTGCGGCAGACGCATATCCTTAATCATACACTTCGTCGCGGGCGAGTTGGGTTTAACGATAAACTCCAGCACCTCGGCCTCGCTACCCGACAGACAACGTATGGCCTGCACGTCGGTTGACATCGTAAAGCGGAAGATATTTGACGCTGTGACACGTTTCTTGTTAATAATCGTATCAATACCCACACTCTCGGCAAGGCGGATATAGTTAAGATTCTCCACTTCGGCAATAACCTTCTTCACGCCCATGCGCTTGGCTTGCATGGCAGCCAAGATATTTGTTTCGCTACGTCCCGTAACAGCCAAGAAGGCATCTGTTGCAGCCAAGCCCTCCTCCAACATGGCATCGAGATTACGGCCATCTTCGTGTATGATGAGCGTCTTATCCAACTCCTCGGCCAGACGGTAAGCCTTCTCGCCGTTATATTCGATAATCTTTACATTCATCTCGTCCTGCAACTCCAGCGCCACTCTTACACCGATACGCGAACCGCCTAAAATCATAAGGCTCTTAACCTCAACGCTCTTCTGGCCTGAAAGCTCCGTAACGCTCTTGGCAACATCCTTGCGGGCAATAATATATACCACATCACCCTCGAAGAACTCATCCTGACCTCGCGGGATGATGGTCTGGCTACCACGTGTAATGGCAACAGCACGGAACTCCGAGATAGAGCCGTCATTGGCCAAATCCATAAGTTTGCACCCCAACAAAGGCGAGGTAGGCTCTAACTTAAAGACAATAAGCGCCAACAAGCCTCCCGAAAAATCGACATAGTCGGTGGTAGAGGTATGGCCTAACAGATTTGTAACCTCCTGCGCCGCCACCTTTTCGGGGTAGAAGAGATAGTCGATGCCCATATTGATAAACATCTCCTTGTTGTTAGGCTCCAGATACTCGTTATTATCCACTCGGGCGATAGACTTCTTGGCACCCAGCTGCTTGGCCATGATGGCAGCAAGGATATTCTGATTTTCGTCGTGATTGACGGCTATAAAGAGGTCACAACGCCTCACGCCCGCCTTACGCAACACTGCAAAGGTGGTGGTGTCGCCCTCGATGGTTATCAGGTCGGCCAAATTGTTAAGTTCGTTCAGCGCCTTGGTATCAATATCTATAACCGTAATATCGTGGCCATTACCGCTCAGCATTCGCGCCAAGTGGCTACCCATCTCTCCGATTCCAGAAATAACGATTTTCATTCTGCGTAATTTTTTGTCCTCTCAACCTCTTATCCCGATTGCGCAGAGGTACATTCTTTTGCAAATTAACATACAAATATATAAATTTGTTGTCGGAAATTCAACTAAATAAAAATTTTTAACGCTTAACGCACTATGGCAACATCATTTTCTACAATATTGCTGGTTATTTTAATCTCAATCGGCGCTGTTGGCCTCTTCTTTTTGGGCTTGTCGCTCACGCAGATTTTCAAGGGACACGACATTGACTCGGAGATTGCCACAAACAAAAATATGCAACGTCTGGGCATAAAGTGTGCCGTGCAGGAGTCTCGCGAGGATACGGGAACGGATTGTGCCGACATCGGCTGCCACGGCAACTGCTCATCATGCGATATTGACCACACCGAAGAGAACAAATAGTAGTTTACAGGATGAAAAGATTAGCCATAATACTCCTCTCAGTCATCTGCGCTCTCTCCTGCTCGCAGAGCACGACCACACCCGACGGTGGTCATACGTTGCGTTTCAAGAACGGCAAATTCAAGATTGCACAATTCACCGACATACATCTCCACCCTGCCGACAAAAAGAGCGAGCCGGTAGCAGACTCTCTCCTTGCTGTAATTGCGAAAGAGTCTCCCGACCTTGTGATTATGACGGGTGATATTGTCACCCACCAACCCGCCGTGCAGGGGTGGCAATATATCATGGAAATGATGGCCAAGGCTGGTATTCCCTATGCCGTTACGATGGGCAACCACGACCCGGAGGTGATGCAGCGTGACTCGATATACGACATTCTCGCCAGCGACCCACTATTCGTGGGAGAGAAAGGCCCTGAAGGATTACAGGGCTGCGGAAACTATATTCTACCGATATTAGCGACCGATTCGGACAAGGTCGAAGCTCTAATATATTGTATGGACTCAGGTGACTATTCGGATGTTGAGAAGATTGAGGGTTATGCGTGGATAAAGAACTCGCAGATAGAGTGGTATCGCACAAACAGCCAACGCTATACAGAACTCAACGGCGGAGAGCCACTGCCCGCATTGGCATTCTTCCACATCGCCACACCTGAGTACCGCGACATAAACGAGAATACAAATATGTACGGTTGCAACAAGGAGGGTTCAGGCATAGGTGCGCCAATAGTGAATAGCGGATTTATGCTCTCATGCCTTGAGATGGGCGATGTGATGGGTATGTTTGTCGGCCATGACCACGATGATGACTATATCGGCCAAAAGCACGGCATCGCATTGGCCTATGGCCGTGTATCGGGCTTCAACGCATACGGTGACCTGCCTCGTGGAGCGCGTATAATCGAGCTTCGGGAGGGTGAACACTCCTTCGACACATGGATTTCAACACCCGCAGGCGTGGAACTTAAATACTACTACCCCACAGGCATCACACAAGACGACTTGGCGGGCGAGCATCTTGCAGCACGAAACATATCGGCAATGAAGCAGGGCGTAGCCTACACCTACTACGAGGGCACATACAAGAATATGACGGACTTCCCGCAGGCGGGCAAGAGAGTCGGCGAGGGCTCCAAAGAGAATTTCTCTATCGCAGGGGCAGCCGAGGACCACTTTGCATACGACTTCAAGGCCCTGATAGATATTCCACAGAGAGATGTATATATCTTCCACATCA
Source organism: uncultured Alistipes sp. (assembly GCA_964385905.1). Taxonomy (GTDB): domain Bacteria; phylum Bacteroidota; class Bacteroidia; order Bacteroidales; family Rikenellaceae; genus Alistipes. The sequence goes on along the minus strand of CAYLRH010000115.1, from coordinate 912 downwards.
CCTGCGACGATGGCGCACAGCTATATATCGACGGCAAGTTGGTTGTAGATAATGGCGAAGCGCACTCCGCAAGCAAACCTAAGAGTGGTAAGGTGGCCTTAGATAAGGGTTTGCACGATATTCGCGTGATATACTACGAGAATTATATGGGCGAGACGCTGAAGCTCGATATTGAAAGCCGTGAAATACCCCGCCAGCCCATACCTGACAATATGTTATACTTAGCCGAATAATTTCCCCCGCGATGAAAATAATACTCGATTTCCTATCCGACCTATCACAAAACAACGACCGCACATGGTTTGAGGCCCACCGCGACCGCTACAAGCAGGTCAAGGAGCGTATGGACGAAGTTGCGGCAGAGTTTATTGAGGCTGTGGCGGCGTTTGACCCCGCCGTGGAGGGCGTTAAGGTTAAGGATGCTACGTACCGCATCTACCGCGACACGCGCTTCACGAAGGATAAGTCGCCCTACAAGACGTGGTTTGGCGTATACGTCTGCCCGCGTGGCAAGAAATCGGGATTTTCGGGTTACTATATGCACGTCGAGCCCGACCAGAATCACTATATGCTCTGCACGGGAGCCTACTGTCCCACAGTGGGCGAGATAAAGAGCGTGCGCGAGGAGATTATGACCGAGGGTGATGCATTCGTGGAGGCCGTCGAGGCGGCGACGGGATTCGAGGTTGATTGGTCGTCGGCACTGAAGCGTATGCCGCAGGGGTGGTCGGCCGAGGATGCACACTCGGAGTACTATCGTCTGCGAAATTTCCTGTTGGTGAAGTTGGTTGACAAGGAGTATTTCCTCCGCCCCGACGCTATACAGCGTGCTGCCGAGGATTTGCGATGCACCCGCCCATTCAACGACACACTCAACCGCGCCATCGAATATGCCCGCGAGATGGGATGGTA
>CAYLRH010000114.1:0-5154 GCA_964385905.1 uncultured Alistipes sp. | reverse complement strand
AAGTTAAAACATTAGAGCATACACTAAAAGATGTACTTTATCGGATACTTACAGAGGTCGTATAATGTGGGCTGTGAAGTTTGCGGTATATTAACTTCTGTAGATTGTTGAGCATTGCGCATAGGTACAGCATCAAACAATGATGCCACAAATCCATCTTGGGATGTGGTAGAGGGCGTTGCTTGTTCATTAGACTTATTAGGTATTTCTGCCGTAGCAAAGTCCTCAGGCTCTGGTGGCTGCTCATTCCATAGCTTTTGCTCTTGCCCCTTAGCCCATAAGCCGAAATCCTGAATATCGTTTTCAGTAGGTTTCGAGATGATAGCTTGCTCCTCGACAACCTCTGCGTCCTCAATTGCTTTTATCTCTCCCGTGTCAGTGTCAGGATTGAAACCATCACTCTGCAACTCTTCTACAACCTGCTCAGTGGTTTGCTCGATGCGATGCTCTACATCAGGATGTTGCACGCGAGCATCGTGGAGTATATAACGAAGGATATCTCCCACAAGGCGAGGCTCCGATGATATCTCTTGAGGTGGGCGTACACGCCGATGATGCTCTACAATATCCTCCGCAGCATTGGATATATAATAGTCCAAATTAAAGTACTGAGATAAATCCTCGCCAAGCATCCTTCGCAATTCTGCCGAGATAGCGTCAACGCCGCCATCGTGAGTAAATATCATCGCTGGCTTGCCATAAGGGTCTGTGCCAACCTTTGCCGAGGTGTGTATAACGCGGTCAAACGACTCAAAGAGATTATTTACCGAGATGCCATTTGACAGACGGCGTGTAGATATAAACTGTTGCTTGCGCGGTGTATTAGCATCAGATGCCCGCTTTTGCAAGACAATAAGGTCGCTTCCCACATCTGTTCCAGCATACTCCGAGAAGAGATTATTGGGTAGGCGTACGGCAGATACTACATCACATCTACTCATAAGCCACTCTCTAACAGAGCGGCTCTGCTCTGCATTAAGTACACCCTGAGAGGTGATAAAAGCGATAATGCCTCCCTCACGCACAGCATCTACAGACTTCATAAAAAAGTAATTATGCAGGGTGCGGGTGCCTTGACGGCGCACAGGGTCTGTATGCGTAGAGAAGAATGGATCAAATAGTGATACATCACCAAAAGGGATATTGCTCGCCACAACATCAAATTGCCCCATATATTTTGGTTCTATGCTCTCATAACCTTTTACGCGTACATCATCGTGTGGATGGAGATGCTTAAGGATAAGACCTGTAGTAGGGTCTTTCTCAAAACAGGTTACATCTACGCCTTCAAAGTGCTCATGTGCCACATCCGCAAAAACGCCACCACCAGCACTAGGGTCAAGCATACGCCACGGCTCCACGCCCGCAGTGCGTAGAGTTCCCATTATAGCATCAACTATTTGAGGTGGCGTATAGAATGCCGTGAGCGTAGAAAACTTAATACCATCCATATGGCGTTTATATTCTCGCTCGGAAGAGGTATTCTCGCGAAGTAACATCTGCAACTCTTTAATAAGTAGTTCTGCAGTTGTGCCTTTATTATTATCGTCCAATACCTCCTTCAATGCACCGAAGCCACTATATTGCTTTAGCATCTTCACCTCATCCGAGGTGGGCATACGCCCTTCACGCTCAAGGGTGAAAGCCACCCTCAGCGCATTGATGTTTTGTCGCAGGTGCTGATGTTTATTATATGCCATCGTTTAGAAGCGTTTCGATGGTGCCGACCAATTCTGTGTAGAGCATATCATACTCCGAAGAGAGCTCAAAGCCATCTGTGATATCATACCGTAGAAGTACATCCAAACATCGGGGAAAAAGTTTATATGCTACCTCTCTTGCATTTCCCGATTTTACCATATCTGAAAACTCATCCCATAGAATATGTACAATCATATCGTAGGGCGAAAAATGAAGTCCACGGTATAACACCTCGGAGGCTGCAGTCTCTGCCTCTGTATGGTTAAAGCCCAGACGAATAAGTTCACCATAACGCTCTGATGCGCTATTAGCCCTCTCCGATATAAATGTCCTATTCTCCACTAGGTGGGGATGACTCTCGCGAAGGAATGCGATTAGTGATAACTCATAATATGATAACTCCCGCGAAGATGTATATTGATTATTAGACATAACAAGATTTTTTAATGTTCCTTGTTTCGTTTTTGGTGGGAAATCAACTTTCTATCGTAGTAGATGTGATTGCCATTCTCATCATAGTATCGGGCATTGGGGTCCTCGATATCTATATCACTATGTATATCTTTTCCAAGGGATAGATATATGCTGATAACAATGATATTGAGAACCACCAACACTCCGATAACAACATATGCCGCTGTCATAGGCTACATCGTTACGCCTTTTCGTTTTTGTTTCTGCTGACGCGAGGTATGCTGCGCTTCGGTGGGGCGTTGCTGCCCCTGCTTAAGAGGTTCACGCACATCCTTAACAGCTTCGACACTCTTACCCTCTGAATTGATGGCAACCTGCGTGCGGCTCTCATTGACGGGGATAACCTTAGCACCTCGGCGCACAGCACGGTCGGGATTCCACTTATAGAACTTCATCTTGCCTTCCTCAAAATCGGGCTTCACCCACGCATCGAAGGTCTCGCCTCGACCATCAACAGCCTTAATAGGCTCCTTATGATGCAGACCTCGGATAAAGAATGCCTTAACATCGGCTCGCTTAGAGGGATCCTTGGCGGCCTCGGACCACTGCTTATAGGCCGCATCGGGGAGATAGGTACCCAGAATCTTCGGGTGGATAGTAACTTCAAACTGCGTGGCTGCCTGCGGTTGTTTTGATGATTGGCGTGCAGCGGCACTGCGGCGAGCAACTGCTTTATTCTCCTCGGCATAGCGGTTACGATCTAGACCATCGTATGTAAACTCGTAGTTACGCTCGGCGGCATCTACTTGGATATAGGCATCACGCTTATATCCTGCACGCGTAGTGAAACCCTCCAACAGGATCTTACCTCCCGAGTAGAAATCTTTTTGAAGGTCTTCAGATAACTCTGCATTCTTGATAGATGTTCGGCGTTCAAGCATCGCCACAGGTAACGCCTCCAAAGAGTTGGTCCACTTATCAATGGATACAAAACAAGGTGTGAGTTCGCCTTGACTTAGCTCCAAATCGAGAATCTTGCCTGCGTGACGAGTTGTAAGGAGGTTAGCCTTTGTCTGCTCATCAAGTAAAACGCCGTGAAACGGGATGTCAAGGTTTGGTTTCTCCTGCCAATAGTGGGGAATGATTTTTAGTGAGCCATCGGCTTGCTTCTCCAACGACACACGACCTTTTGTAGTCACACGCATACCACCAGCCTCCAACTCGGGACTCATCTCGATAAGCCCATTGGACTTATGTCCATACGACAAGGCTTTAAGATGAGGCTCCAATGACTCCATCTTAATACCTTTGCGAGCCAAGTCTTCAAGGTCTATCTTCGAGGTATCCATAGGTTGGAAGCGTTGCTCCTGCGAGGTGCGCTGCTCAGGCGTAACTCGATACTGCTCCAACTCATCAGGGGCAAAATCAACTTGGATAAGATTACGGAAAGCACTCTCCGCCATAACGAAGATGCCTGTGTGAGATGGATTATCAGCCTCCTGCATCATCTTATGAAAGAAGGCCTCAAAAGCAGACTCTGCGGTGTTTACATTTAGCAGATTGCTGATGTTTTGCTCCGTAGGGTCACAGGTCGAAATATTACCCTGACCATCTACCGAGCTGACAGCACGAAGTCTGCCGTCCGAGGATTGCTGAACGAGCATTACTTGCTTCTGCTCAGATTTTAATTTTTCGTCCATATTACGATAGTTTTTATTCGCATCAACGGCGATGCGTGGACGAAATTAGATATTCAAAAACTACCAGAAAAGAGTTTACATTCCTATGGCACTATGTGGCGTCAAAGTGGTAGTGTGAGGCTTTAAAGTCTTGTCGCGATTTGTTTGAAAACTTTTTAGAAATAATATGTATTTATACGGATTTTGAGTATCTTTTTTTAATAAATGATGCTTTTGTTGAATTTGATTATTATTCGCAATATCTTATGAAATAAGAATGGTAGATCGCGAATTGCTAGAAGAATTATCTATAATTGAAAATAAATATACACAAAATAGGGCAGACACATACTATTGTTATGACAATACTTATACAGAAGATGAAGAGGCGTAAAAAATGAAACGCTATAGTCGTTTATGCATATTTAGAATGTCATAATCCTAACAAATAAATAACATGAAATCTTCATCTTTTATTATAAGATTTGTGATTCCCGTATATTATTCTTATTTTTGCACATCATCGAAATTCGCATTTGTAGAATAATGAAGAAACGTTCTTGTTGTATTTTGAGTTGGACTTAAAAGATTTTACACAGCCAATTTGCTGTCAATCAAAGATATGCGCTGCGAGCAATAGACCCGGCGGGATCACGGAAAGAAATCTCTGATAATCAAATGATTGTCGGAGATTTTTTGTATTTAGCATCTTTCTATATAGGGTGTTCATGCCCTAAATTAAGGCTATTTCTGGCAAAATGTTATACACAATGTTATACACAATTTTGAGTTGGTTTTACTTGCATTATCAGAGCAAGTAAATGAAAATTAAGATTGTACCTATCCTACGTAAGGATAGAATGAGCAAGAATGGTACCGCGCCAGTCCACATCCGTGTTACCCAAAATCGCAAATCTCGCTTTATAGGAACGGGAGTAACCATCCCTATTGATGGCTGGGATATTGAAAGACAGCGTGTTAAGCCAAATGTTTCAGAAAGTCAAGAGCTACAACTACAAATTGACAAGAAGATTTCCGAGTTGCATCGTCGTATAAAGAAACTGGATGCACTGGAATTGGAGGTCACTCTGGATAATCTTCTCGAAACAAATGGTCGCAAAGTTAACTGCACAATCGGCGAGTGTCTTGACCAAACAATATCATGTCTTGAAAGCCTCGGAAAATATGGTTCTGCTTCGAAGCACAAATCACTGCGTTCTCGATTATCTCAGTATCGAACGCTAAATATCCGACTCAATGAGATAGACTTAACCTTTCTGCGAGATTTCGAGCTATTCCTCCGTAAGATAGGCAACACGAATAACAGTATAGCGTAAGTATCCTCTATCCTAACTCTTAT
>CAYLRH010000113.1:0-5159 GCA_964385905.1 uncultured Alistipes sp. | reverse complement strand
CACCATAGCTCAATCGTTGCTCGTAAGCGGTGACAAAAGTAATGCAAAAAAATCAATCGGCAAAATTTACCCCGATTTATTCGCAAAAAAATCCCATATACACTATTCAACGCATTAAATCGTCGGCAGTTATGTATGGCTTCTATAATTTACTCAAGAATCGTTCTCTATCAACGACAAAACGGGTATGTGTGCCCTCACCTATCACACCCTTCTCATCCCAAGCCTTTACCGTGAAGGTCAACTTGCGGCCATCCACCTCTACCAGCTCGGCCGAGGCTGTTATGCTTGCGCCAATAGGCGATGCCTTTATGTGCGATGTATTCATCTGCGTACCAACCGTTGCCGAGCCATCGGGTAACTCTGCAGCTACAGCCAACATAGCCGCATTCTCCATCAAGGCAACCATTGCAGGCGTTGCAAAAACATCCATATCGCCCGACCCTAAGGTCTTGGCACTATTAGAGTCTGACACAACGGTCACACTCTCATACTTAAGTCCTACTTCCAACATAATATTTATTCCACTGTTAATTCCAAAATTCCTACCGCAGCATCTGTCTTAGGCTTAATCTTCAAACGCAACATATCGGTCTTTACAGGTGCTGCGGGATGCACCATGTTATATTGGTCGGCAGCCGTACCAAAACGGTCAGTAACATAGGGCTTAAACTCTACCCACTTTCCATCTTCCATATAGTCCATATCCCACGCTACGGGAATCTGCACGCCACCCTTATCATCATACCAATATACCGACACAGCCTCTACCTCCTGCACACTCTTCAACTTAACTTCAACCCACTGCTCCTTGCCTCTCTGCGACCAGCTGGTCCAACGAGGGATGGTGGTATCGTGTGAATTCGATGGCTGCTTGCCGTCTGCAATAGCAAATACATCGTCGCTCGAATTGGTATGCGAAGCCTTCACATCGGCAATATTTCCTACCGTTACGACCATACCTTCGCGAGCCGTATCGGCATCGCGGGCAAACCATACATTCATAGCTGTATTATCGCCACGATTGTTCCACGAGTAGTACGGTATAAGGGTTACGGCCGATTCAACCTCCGCATCATCCACAACAGCCGAAGCCTCCAAAGTGATTGTCGGGATAGTTGCCATAACACCTGAGGTAAACTCATCTATCTCGCTATTTACTCGACTGTTGTCGCCCAATACATACGATGATACCTGATACTCGTTATCAGGCTCCTCGGCACAATACACCAATGGACCTCTGGTTACGCACACACGATTACGGTCGGCCTCAACACGCTCGTCGGCAACATTAAAACGAACGGGCATTGGAAGCTCCAATTCAACCTTATCTCCCGCCTTCCACGCACGTCGTATGGGAAGGAATCCGTTAACCACCTCACCACGCACCTTACGACCATTCACGCGTGCTACCACCTTCGCATTATCCTGACCATCGTAGCTATACAACTCACCCGGCACAAACTGCTCGCCACACCACGTAGGGATACGCAACCACAAGGTGAACTCCTCGCCGTCATTTGCCGAATCAACCTCAATGATAACTCCGCCATCAAAAGGATACTCGGTATGTTGGTTAAGTGCAACGACACCTCCAGCCATAGGAATCTCAACGGTAGAACCGATATAAAATCCACAGAAGATATTATCCTCCGCATGAGAATATACCATGCCTGACACCTGCGGAATAAGTCGTGCCAAATTAGAGGGGCAGCATGCCGTACCAAACCACGGGGCACGACCAGCCGTACCGTGATTAAATGCCTTACGGCCATCGGCCTCAAGCGGATTCACATAAAAGAAACGATTTCCCTCAAGGTTCACACCCGCCAGGACATTGTTATATAGTGCCACCTCGGCAACATCAACATACTTCGCATCGCCCGACATCAGGAACATACGGTAATTGAAAAATACATTTCCTACGGCAGCGCACGTTTCATCGTAAGTATTCTTGTTGGGCAACTCATACGCAGGGCCAAACTTCTCAAGACCTGCAACAGCGCCTAAACCTCCCGTAATGTGCATCTTGCGATCCACTATATCGTGCCAGATGGCATCCAAAGCAGGGGCGTATGTAGTATCACCCGTCATTGCCGCAACGTCGGCCATGCCTGAGTAGAGATATGTAGCTCGTACCGAGTGACCAACAGCCTCGCGTTGCTCGCGCACAGGCTGATGCTGTTGAGCGTAATCGGGAGTCTGCACACCCTGACCATTAGGCTGGTATGTCACACCTCGAATATCCAAAAACTTCTTGGCCATATCAAGATAAAGCTGCTCCCCCGTAGCTTGATATAACTTTACCAACGCCAACTCAATCTCCTCGTGACCAGGAGCCTGCATCACGGGCTTGCCACCATTATAGTTGGCATCGCCCTCAAAAAATACTTTGTTTATGTGGCGTGCATTCTTCTCCGCCACATCCAACCACTTACGCTTGCCCGTAGCACGATAGTATGCAACGGCACCCTCGTACATATGGCCCATATTATAGAGCTCGTGGCTATGATCCACATACGAATATGGTCTTTCGCCTGCATTATTTCGCGGGTTACGCAGATGCTTGGGGAGAATATGATGCTCATATAGATAACCATCGGGAGCCTGCGCAGCAGCAATGACATCGATAATCTCATCTATCTGACGCTCCAAAGCCTCATCTTTTTCAAGCGTAAGCAGATAGGCCGCGCCCTCCATAACCTTAAACAAATCCGAAGCCACATAATACGGGCCAACAAACTGCTCGGTAACCCTCTCACCACGCAGATATGCCCCCACACGACGCAGATTCTCCACCGCCGACTCGGTCTTCTCCAACGAGAATGGGACAAGCGTCTGCTTCTGCGTATTCAATCGCGGAAGCCAAAAGTCATCTTGCAAAGTGACCTTATCAAACGGGATTTGGGTTATAGCGCCCTCATACGACGAGAAATCCGTACTTGTGGCACATGCCGACATCATGGCAGCCAATGCACCGGCAAATATAAAATTACGCATATTCATAACAGATAATTTTTCCATTATACAAATATAACATTTTATCCCCGCAAAACCATCTGCAAGACAAAAAATATATTCACCACACAGAAATTACGAATTAAAATCATTAACTTTGGTGACACAATAAAGAACTGATATGGAGATACGAGAACTACAACAGCGCGTGGACGACTGGATACAGACCTACGGAGTAAGATACTTCAGCGAGCTGACCAACATGGCCATCCTAACCGAAGAGGTGGGTGAATTGGCACGCGTGATGGCACGCCGCTATGGTGACCAATCATTCAAGGCGGGCGAGAGTGACAACATGGCCGACGAGATGGCCGATATATTATGGGTGCTGACCTGTTTGGCCAATCAGACAGGCGTAGATTTGGAGCAAGCCATGGAACGCAATTTTCAAAAAAAGAGCGAACGCGACAAAGAGCGTCACAAACTTAACCCAAAACTTCAGTAAAACACAATAACAATCTATATTACAACATGAAACGATTTATTATCATTTGTGGAATATTAATATATTCCTCAGTTGCAATGGCACAGGAATTTTGCCAAAACAATGTAATATCACATCGCGGAGCGTGGAAAAACACAGGTCACCCGCAGAACTCACTCGCCTCATTCCGCGCCGCGTCCGAGATGGGTTGTCACGGCTCGGAGTGTGATGTACATCTTACCGTTGACGACTCGCTGGTGGTTACACACGACCCGACGTACAATGGATTAGAGATAGAAAAGGCCAAATACGCTGATTTAATAAAGAAACCCCTAAAGAATGGCGAAAAACTACCTACCCTACGCGAGTACATCGCCTTTGTAAAGAAACAGACACGCACAAAACTCATTATCGACGTAAAGGATATTGGCTCCGACGAACACGCTATCGCTATTGGTGTCGCTACCGCCAAGCTGGTAAAGGAGATGAAGGCTGAGCCGTGGGTAGAGTATTTGGTTGCACACTTGCCGACATACGATGCTATGCGAGAAATTACCTCACTTCCAATCGCATATCTCGGTCGTTGGAAAGTAGAGCTTCCTGAGATGCACCCCGACGAGGTACAGAAGCGAGGCATTAAGGCTGTTGATTATCAAGACATTCATCTCTTCAATCACCCCGACTGGGTAGATACATTCCGTCAGCGTGGCGTACACCTCAACGCGTGGACAATCAACTCGGAGGAAGGTATGACATGGTTCCTCGATCGCAAATTCGACTACATAACAACCGACAATCCTGAGCGATTGCTTGAGAGAATAAAGACAGGAAAATAAAAAAAATCGGGCTTTTACGAAGCCCGATTTTTTATTTTTTCTCACGCTTGGGGAACCAACCCTTCTCTACTCGTTTTTTCTGATGAAACAATTCACCGATAGACCAGAACGATGATGCGCCCCATACGGCCAGCAAGGTTGACCACAGTACATCCTCAACGCAAACAGAACAGCCGATAGATACAACGCCCATCAGCGCAAAAATCCACCAAATACCTGTACCAAAGTAGTATTCACCCTTAATAACCAGCGGGTGAAAAAATCCGATAATCAAAAATGTGGCTATGCCTATAATTAATCCTGTAAAACTCATATTAACGTAAAATCTTTTATCGAGGTGCAAAGATACACTTTTTTCCACAACTTACAACCTCACATTTTTGATAGGTTTTCAATTATTCAAGCACAAATTCATCGCCAAAGAGTCGGCAATAGCCAAAGATTTTATATCTTTGTGCGATTTTTCGCGTATATGCGTAGTGTGCAGGCGCGAAACAACCACGAAAAAACTAAAACACAAAAGATATGTTTGAAAATTTAACAGACAAACTTGAACGCTCGTTTAAGATACTTAAGGGCGAGGGACGCATTACCGAAATCAACGTTGCCGAAACGCTGAAGGAGATTCGTCGCGCATTGATTGACGCCGATGTGAACTACAAGGTGGCAAAGACCTTCACCGACCAAGTTAAGCAGAAGGCATTGGGTCAGGATGTACTCACAGCCGTGAAGCCCGGTCAGATGATGACCAAGATTGTACGCGATGAGGTGGCACAGTTGATGGGTGGCACAGCTACCGACATCAAGCTGGAGGGCAACCCCGCCGTTATTCTTATCGCAGGTTTGCAGGGTTCTGGTAAGACTACATTCTCAGGCAAGCT